>NZ_MPJE01000114.1:0-14736 GCF_001975465.1 Chlorobium sp. KB01 | reverse complement strand
AATTTGATATTCTTTTACGAAGCAGAGCTTCGGGGAATTGACCCTTAGAGATTAAAATACCATACAAGCCATGTAAAAACAAAATAACCGTCACGCCCCGGCGCACTGAACACCGAAATTCCTTAGCCGGAAGAGCCGATTAAGCTCGTTTCTTAATGCGCGAGCGGGAAAACAGCGCCTTTCAGAAAAATAAAATCTTAAATAATCAGCATGCTGTCCCCGTAACTGAGAAAAAAATAGCCCTCTTCGAGCGCTGACTGGTAGGCCCTTTTAAGATGCCCGGCACCTGCAAATGCCGCCGTAAGCATCAGAACGGTAGAACGGGGTGCATGAAAATTGGTCAACAGTGCATCGATAACCTGAAAACTGTAACCCGGATAAATAAACATATCAGCCTCTCCGGTAATCGGAGCATCACCTGCCCGGCATGACGATCTGACAATACGCCCGGCGGCATGTTCAAGCGCTCTGGTCACCGTCGTTCCAACCGCTACAATCCTGCCACCGGCCTCTTTCACCTTCCGGATTTTCTCAACGGTCTCTGCAGAAATCGAGTAGTACTCCCGATGCATGACATGCTCCCTGAGCGATTCCACCCTGATGGGAAGAAAGGTGCCGAGACCCACATGCAGCGTAACAGTGACGACATCAACACCCTTCAATCGAATATTCTCAAGCAGCTCCGGCGTCATATTCAGGGAGGCAGTCGGAGCGGCAACCGAGCCGGGAAGTTCTGCAAAGACTGTCTGATATCGTTCCCGGTCAACCTCTTCAGCGTCCCGTTTGAGATAGGGCGGAATGGGTACTGCGCCGAAACGCTCAAAAAAATCCCGGATTGATCCTCTCTGGCTACCCCCCCGAAACTCGATTCGGGCAATTCCATCATCGACAATATCCGAAACCAGCAGTTCCTCGTCATGAGCAACAAGCGTATCTCCTTTTTTCAGCTTCCCCCGGTAAAGCACCCGGTCCTGATCGGTCTGATGTTTTTCAAGCAGCATCAGCTCTATTTTTGCGCCAGTCTGCTTAACGGCATGCAGGCGAGCCCGTACAACCTTTGTGTTGTTCAGCACCAGGAGGTCTCCGGGTTCGAGAAATTCATCCAGAGCGGCATACCATGCATGCCTGAGCGCGCCCGAAGCCCGATCAACAACAAGCATACGGGTTGAACCGCGCTCCTCTGGCGGGTAACAGGCGATCTTCTCTTCGGGCAGGTCGTAATCGAAGTCAGAGGCTCTCATAACGTCCTCAATCTTGCCCGGACCGCCTCTGCATGTGCCTGCAACCCCTCATGATCGGCAAATGCGGCAATTTTCTCTCCGCACCCCAGCAGCTGCTGCTTTGAGTAGGCAATAATTGAGGTATGCTTGATGAAATCGCGCACCGACAGGGGAGAGAAAAAGCGTGCTGTGCCGTTGGTAGGAAGGGTATGGTTCGGCCCGGCGTAGTAGTCTCCGATGGTTTCACAGGAGTACCCCCCCATAAATATCGCACCGGCATGATGAATCAGTGGAAGAATATCCCATGGATGCTCCACATGCAGCTCCAGATGCTCCGGGGCAATCATGTCCGATACCGTGCAGGCCTCTTCAAGCGAGTCAACAACTACAATGGCACCGTTCTCCTTGAGGGCGGAAGCAATAATATCCTTGCGAAGCATTGAGGAGAGGCGCTCCTCCGCGCATCTCTGAACTGCCTCGGCGAGCGCTTCAGAGGGAGTAATCAGTACCGCTGAAGCATCGGGATCATGCTCCGCCTGTGCAAACAGGTCAAGCACAATGAATTCCGGATTCGCTGATTCGTCAGCAATGATAACCACTTCGGAGGGGCCGGCAATACTGTCGATGGCAACATGACCGAACACCTGTTTTTTTGCCAGCGCCACATATTTATTACCCGGACCGGTAATGATATCAACTTTCGGAACCGTTTCGGTGCCATAGGCAAACGCCGCTACAGCCTGGGCCCCGCCAAGCTTGTAGACCGAATCAATACCCGCCACAGCAGCGGCAGCAAGAATATGCGAACTCACCGCTCCCGACGGGTCACAGGGTGTTGTCATAAAAATCTCCTTCACTCCGGCAACCTTTGCCGGGGCTGCATTCATGAGCAGCGATGAGGGGTAGGAGGCTTTACCGCCAGGTACGTAGAGCAGGGCCTTTTGCATGGCCGTCACCCGCTGGCCGAGAAGAACACCTCCCTCACTCTCATAAAAAAAACTTTTCTCCACCTCATGCTCATGAAAGCGCAGAATGTTGCTGTATGCCTCCCTGAGGACGGCAACAAATCCGGGATCTGCCTGCCGGTATGCCTCCTCTATGGCATCGGGAGAAACTTTCATCTCAGAAAGCCGTACACCCTGGAACTGTTCGGTATAGTCAAGCACGGCACTGTCACCATGGTGAAGAACATGCTGCAAAATCTCATCAACAGCAGACTGAACTGCAGGGTCAAACGCAACACTGCGGGTCAACTGTTTTTTCAGGGCTGGACGCTCTTCAGCAAAACGATATATGGGCAGCACTTCTCGGGAATTTATGGTTTTCAGGATCACAAGAATTTCAACATCATAATGTACTCAATAACCGTATTTATAGAAACCCTGCATCAGAAAGGGACTCCCAGTAAAAAATCACGAAAAAAAGCACCGTTAAGAGGCTCTTTTGATTTGAAAAAAAAGTTCCATTAACTACCTTAAGAGTTCAGTTGAAACCTTGGACGAGAGCACGTACAAACGTTCATCCAAGCCACGAAGATCCCACTTTCAGAACTATGATAACATGAGCTTTTTCAGCAGTCTGTTCAGAGATATCGCCATTGATCTCGGAACAGCAAATACACTGATTTTTATTCGCGATAAAGGAGTTGTTTTAAACGAGCCCTCAATTGTTGCCCGTGAACGCAATACAGGAAAGGTTGTCGCCATCGGGCAGGAAGCCCTTCTCATGCACGAGAAAACCCATCCCGGCATTGTCACCATCCGTCCGCTTGCCAATGGCGTAATCGCAGACTATGAGGCCACGGAAGAGCTGATCAAGGGATTGATCAATAAAACAAAGAGCCAGTTCTCCTTCGGCATCCGCCGCATGGTCATCGGCATACCCTCAGGCATCACCGAAGTTGAAAAAAGAGCCGTACGCGACTCGGCAGAACATGTCGGAGCAAAAGAGGTCTATCTGGTTGCCGAGCCTATGGCTGCGGCAATCGGCATCGGTCTTGACGTCAAGGAGCCTATGGGCAACATGATTGTTGATATCGGTGGCGGTACAACGGAAATCGCGGTTATATCACTCGGAGGCATCGCATCCGGCGAATCACTTCGGGTAGCCGGTACCGATATCACTAACTCGATTGTCCGGCACTTCCGCAAGGCATATAACCTGGCCATCGGCGAACGCACCGCCGAGGATGTCAAAATCAAGATTGCCTCTGCCTATAAACTTGAAAAGGAGCTGACGATGAATGTCAGAGGCAGAAACCTTGTCACCGCACTGCCCGAAGAGCGCGAGGTCAACTCATCGACAATCAGGGAGGCTATCGCTACGCCGATCAACCAGATCATCACCTCGATCAAGAAAAGCCTTGAGGTCACCAAACCTGAACTCTCGGCCGACATTCTCGATCGCGGCCTCTTTCTTGCCGGCGGCGGCGCACTCATCAAGGGGTTGGACAAAAAAATCAACGAAGAGACCAAACTTGCCGTCCATATCAGCGAAGACCCGCTGACCGCAGTGGCAAGAGGTACCGGCGAGGTGCTTGAAAACCTTGAAAAGTACCGTACCGTCCTGCTCTCGACCAAACGTTACTGATAAAAAAAGACTCTAAAGCAAAAAGCCTCGACTCGTCGGGGCTTTTTACTTTGCTCGATTAATCTTCATAAACAATTTGAGAACAAGGCTGCCGGAGCCCAAAAAACGGAATGTACACGCACTGCATGAGGATTTTGATCTCCGCCTAACGAAGCAATCAAGTCGCCGAACAAATTTATAGCGGAGTCTCCTCGATCAGACTCCTGTAATACTGCTCATATTGCTCAACAAGCCGGGCAGTTTCATACCTCTTTGCCTGCCGAACACAGGCTTCGGAACACGCAAGCCAGTGATTGCTGTCAGTAAGCAGGAGCAGTGATTTTTCCGTCATAGCATCAATATCTCCGGGCGGAAGCAGATACCCGTGCTCTCCCGGCACAATAAACTCCGGAAAACCGCCAGCCATGGAAGCCACAACCGGAACCCCACAGGCCATCGCTTCAAGGGCAGCAAGACCGAATGATTCGGCATTGCTCGGCATCAGCATGAGATCAGCCATGGAGAGCAGCGGTACAATGTCATCCAGTTTACCGAGAAAGCGCACCCGGTCGTTAATCCCCAATTGCCGTGCAAGCTCCTCGGCTCCGCTCCGCTCGGGTCCGTCACCGACAAGCAGCAGTGTTGCCTTGATCTGACGGCTCACTCCATAAAAAATCCGGATGATATCACCGATGCACTTTACCGGCCTGAAATTGGAGATATGAATAACAATCTTCTCATCGCCGATACCAAGCTGTTCACGGAGCTCCCCCCTGGGAGAGCGAAAAAAATATGAGGTATCAACAAAATTCGAAATAACCGTCACCTCCCGTTTCGGATTGAACATCCTGACCGTCTCATCTCTCAGATAGCCCGATACGGCCGTCACCCCGTCGGACTTGTTGATGGCCAGACGCACAACATCCTGCATCCCGCTATCAGCTCCAACAACCGTGATATCGGTACCGTGAAGCGTGGTTGCAATCTTGAAACAGTTCGAACCGCAGCACTTGTCCTCAAGCATCTGGCGGGCCAGCATTGCGCTCATGGCATGGGGAATGGCATAATGGGCATGCACCACATCCAGATGCTCAAACCGGGCAACCTGGGCAATTTTCGAAGCAAGAGCCATCGAGTAGAACGAGCATTCAAAAAGCGGGTAGTGCATCAGCTCTACCTCGTGGTAGAAGATGTTCTTTGAAAAGGTACCGAGCCTGAACGGGAGCGACTGACTGAAAAAATGGATCGTGTGCCCCCTTGCGGCAAGCGCCTTGCCCAGCTCGGCGGCAATTGCACCGCTGCCGCCATAAGTGGGATGACATAATATTCCTATTTTCATAATGCGGGTTTATGGTGTGTGTCATAAATATACCACTAAAAGAAGGTAATAGTTGCCGTTGCTGCTGAAAGCATTTGCATCGGGGAGCGTCAGTTCAGAACATGGAGAGCGCTCTGCATTATTGTAACCTCCTGCCTCGCTCAAAGATTTACAGGCTATGCTGTGCACGCTGAGCACCAGTTAAAAACCTCATCCACTCAAAAAGTGCTTTAAATTTTTACAATACCGTAACACAGCTGGTCTGGATTGCAAATCCATTAATGCTTATTTACAAAGGAGCAGCAATTCTCTTTTATTCCCTGAAACAAGGAGTGCAATGAGCAGCGTTAAACCCTTTAAAATCATCATAGAGTGGAATGATCAGGAAGATTTTAATTTCAGCTGCGATTACGACCATCCTGATTCAGAAAAAGCGCAAAAAAACGGCCCTGTACATGCGATGCTCAACTTCCCGGTCATGGCAGAAGCAATGGGCAATGTTCTCAAAAAACTGAGAAAAGATCCTATTTCATTCCCTCTGTTTCTTGTCAATCTCGCCTTCAATCACCGCAGTCTGCTCAATGAAATTGACCAATTGCTGCAGCAGCTTCACCATCATCTCGAAAATGAGCAAGGATCGGGCACATTTTCCTGTCACATCTCCTCAAAGAAACGCCTGCCCCTATAACCGCTTGTGTGATCACCGGGAAAAATGGTTTTTCGGAGATCACGGGAAGATTTAACACAGTGTTAACAATTCTGTTGTAGCGGGTTTACTACCTTTCGATTCACCTTGACCCTGACTCGTCTTCTCCCGGCTCACAAAACCGGAGAGTGCGATACGTTTGCATGAAACCGCCCGGGTTTACACAGGGAATATCTTTTAACAAAAATTTTATCGGGAGATACGACCGTGTCATTTGTTCCAAAAAAAGTTTTTTTCACCAAAGGTGTTGGACGTCATAAGGAGTATCTCTCTTCATTCGAGCTTGCCCTGAGAGAAGCCAAAATCGAAAAATGCAATCTGGTCACCGTTTCAAGTATTTTCCCCCCTCACTGTGAGCGCATCAGCGTTGAAGAGGGTCTGAAACTGCTCTCTCCCGGCCAGATCACCTTTGCCGTCATGGCCCGAAACTCTACCAATGAGTACAACCGGCTTATCGCTTCTTCAGTCGGGGTAGCCATTCCTGCCGATGACGCACAATACGGCTACCTCTCGGAACACCATCCTTTCGGAGAATCTGCCGAACAGTCCGGAGAATATGCTGAAGATCTTGCCGCAACCATGCTTGCCACAACCCTTGGTATCGAGTTTGACCCCAACAAGGACTGGGACGAACGCGAAGGTATCTATAAAATGAGCGGCAAGATCATCAACTCCTACAATATCACCCAGGCGGCAGAAGGTGAAAACGGACTCTGGACAACAGTCATTTCATGCGCAGTTCTGCTGCCATAACAGCTTCACTGAAAGGGCATACATCGCTCCTGGCTGATTAACGAAATATCAAACCCGTTCTGATCTTATGAACAAACCATCAGGTAGATCGCACTATTTATCGGCAACGCTGAATTTGTTGCCGTTGGTATCCCTGATGGTATCACTCTCTCTCTTTTCGCAGGTAATAATCGGTGCTCCCGCACTCAAGCCCTCTTCAACAGCTCCACCCCGCTATCTGTTTCTCTTTATCGGAGATGGAATGGGAGCTGCACAGATTAAACTCGCTGACGCAGTGCTTGAAAATGGTCACGCGCTTCAAATGACCTCTTTTCCGGTTTTGGGGATGGCTACAACACATGCCGAAAACCGTTATATCACCGATTCCGGAGCTGCAAGCACCGCGCTTGCTACCGGAAGGAAAACGACTGTCGGGACCATTTCCATGGCCGGCAACCACCTTGATACGCTTGTGACCATAGCTGAAATGGCTAAAGCGAAGGGCATGAAAACAGGAATTGTGTCAAGCGTAGGCATTAATGATGCAACGCCTGCCTGCTTTTATGCCCACACACCCTCCCGCAGCAACAGTTATGATATTGCCGTGCAGATGGCATCGAGCGGGTTTGACTATTTTGGCGGCGGGTATGCCGAAGGTAATCTGCCGGAAAACCGTCAAAAAGCTCCTGCCTTCAAGGGCGATATTGCCATACTCATGCGATCGGCAAAGTATCTCATCACGCATAACCGCAATGAACTGCAGAAGGTGAAGCCGGGAACCCGATGCTGGGCATACACCGGATATGATGCAAAAGCCGCCATGGATTATGCCATGGACCGGAACCCGGAAAACATTGGCCTTGAAGAATTTACGAGGGAGGGCATTCGGCTGCTTGATAACCCTCACGGTTTTTTCATGATGGTTGAGGGAGGAAAAATCGACTGGGCATGCCATGCCAATGATGCTGCCGCTGCAGCTCACGATGTAAAGGCTTTTGATAATGCAATTGCAGAAGCACTCGCATTTTACCGTCGTCACCCGAAGGAAACCCTTATTATTGTTACCGCCGATCATGAATGTGGCGGCCTCTCGCTCGGCAACAGAACAAATGGTTACGACACCCGCCTCAGCCTGCTGCGCCGGCAGAAAATCTCGCACCAACGCTTCTCGGAAAAAGTTTCATCATGGAAAAAAAGTGGCACCGTTACCTTTCCAATGGCAATCGACAGTGTAAATACCTATTACGGCATCAGCATGAAGGATGCGGACTCGACGCTTGCCCTCACTCCAGCGAACTACAGAACCCTTGAAGAGGCATACACAACAACCATAAAACCGGAATCAACGGACAGCTTTACATCGGCTGTAACCGGATTGCTGAATGTGAGAGCAGGAATCGGATGGTCGAGCAACGCTCATACAGCTGTTCCGGTGCAGGTTTTTGCTATAGGAAAGGGTGCAGAACGCTTCAGAGGCTTTTACGACAATACCGATATTGCCAAAAAAATCATACAGATCGCAGAACTGAAAAATGATGCACCCTCCCGGATTAATCAAGTAAATAAGCACCGGTTAATATTACCTCAATAGTTATGCTGACCGCAGAGAACGAAACCAAAGCCGCCCTTCCGGATTTTTTCGATCCCGGATATTATATCAACAGAGAGCTGAGCTGGATCTATTTCAACCAGAGGGTACTGGAGGAGGCTCTCCGACCTGAACTCCACCCCCTTCTGGAACGGGTGAAATTCATCTCAATCTTCAGTTCAAATCTTGATGAATATTTCATGATCCGGGTTGCAGGCATCGAAGACCAGTATGATGCCGGTGTTCAGGAGCGGACCGTTGATGGGTATACTCCTGCCGAGCAGCTTGAGAAGATTCGCAGGATGGTGATTCAGCAACTCAAGCTCAGAAATGACTGTTTACATAATGATCTCATGCCGGCCATGCAGCGTGAAGGCATAGAGATCCTCCGTTTTTCGGAACTCCCGAATACACAGAAAAAATCACTCAGGGCATATTTCCACAGGGAGATCTTCCCTGTATTGACCCCTTTGGCCTTCGATACAGGCCATCCATTCCCCTTTATGTCGAACCTCTCACTTAATCTTGCCATTGAGCTCGAAGATGAGAGCACCCTCGCCCGGAAATTTGCGAGAGTAAAAGTTCCAAGCATTTTGCCCCGTCTGATCCTACTCAATAATATCGAGGGATTTCCCGGTAGTGATCATAACTGTTCCGTCATACAGTTCATCTGGCTGGAGGATCTCATTGAAAATAATCTCGGCGAACTGTTTCCGAAGATGAGGATCATCAAGTCCCATCTGTTCAGAGTGATCAGAAATGCTGATATCGAAATCGAGGAGGATGAAGCCGGAGATCTCCTCGAAACCATCGAGCAGGGGATTCTGTCACGACGCTACGGAAAGGTCGTCCGTCTTGACATCACACCGGACATGCCGCTCGGGATAAGAAAGCTGCTTATGAAAAATCTTGATGTAACCCAAAGAAACGTCTATGAAATTGACGGTGTGCTTGGTATGGGGGCACTTCTCGATCTTCTGAAAATAGATCGTCCTGAACTGAAAGATGATCCCTTTGTACCAAACAACCCTATTGAAGAAGAGTACGGCCAGAATATTTTCCGCGCAATAAGTACAAAAGATCACTTGCTTTACCATCCATACGACTCCTTTCAGCCTGTAGTCGATTTAATCTCGAAGGCTGCGGCTGATCCTGATGTCCTGTCAATCAAGCAGACTCTTTACCGTGTAGGAAGCAACTCTCCTGTCGTCAAGGCCCTGATGAGGGCCGCTGAGGCTGGCAAACAGGTGGCGGTGCTCGTAGAACTCAAGGCAAGATTCGACGAAGAGAACAACATTGTATGGGCACGGGCTCTCGAAGATGTCGGCGTTCATGTCTGTTATGGTCTGCCGGGCCTTAAAATCCACGCAAAACTCACCATGATTGTGCGCCGGGATCAGCAAAAACTGAAACACTATCTGCATCTCGGTACAGGCAATTATAATCCGGCTACGGGTAAAATCTATACCGATTACAGCCTCTTTACCACCAATGAAGCGCTTGCCAACGACGTGGCTGAACTGTTCAATGCTCTGACCGGATATTCAAAACATACCGGGTACTTAAAACTGCTGGTATCTCCGATCAATACGAGAAAGAGAGTTATCGAAATGATTGAAAGGGAATCAGCATGGAGCCAAAAATCAGAGAATGGCCGTATCATCATGAAAATGAATGCACTTGTGGACGCCAAAACCATCAGGGCACTCTATAAAGCATCACGAAAAGGGGTAAAAATCGAACTGATCGTAAGGGGCGTCTGCTGCCTTAAACCCGGAATACCTGATGTGAGTGAAAATATCAGGGTCATCAGTGTTATCGGGAGATTTCTTGAGCACAGCAGAGCTTACTACTTCCATAATGGCGGAGATCCGGAACTCTATCTCGGCAGCGCTGATATCATGCCAAGAAACCTCGACGAGCGGATTGAAACACTCTTTCCGGTTTTTGATAACGCCTGCATCAGCAGGGTGAAATCGGACCTTGACCTTATCATAAGCGACAATGTCAAGGCCTGGATAATGAACCCTGAGGGAACCTACTCAATGATTGAGAGCGAAATACCGGCAATAAACAGTCAGACTCTTTTTTTAAGCCGATCCTCAAGGAATAAAACGTCAAATTAAGCAGGGCAAGAAAGATCTGATGGGCCCATCCTGCTTTGCATCATGAGCAATCAGGCTGAGAGTCCAATTCGTCATCATCAGTATAAGTCGGAAAACAGTCTTATACATCGCCGATACATACTGTGAACACTTTTCTTGATACAAAAACTCCCCCCACCTACCTTCCAGGGCTCCAAAGCCCTGGAATTGGTAACTGTATCCCTGCTTTTCACGGACATTCAAAGCCTGAAGCCTGTTGCCTCTCGCTTCAAGTGCAAAATCCACGTCAGCATCCTGATTTAAAAACCTGAATTTCTCTTCAGAAACAATGTTCGAGAAGTGAACAAAAATATCCTCTCCTCCATTCGGATTGAGAATAAAGCCAAATCCTTTTCGGACATCGAACCATTTAACTTTACCGTTTACCATCTGTATATATTTTCGGATAACGACTCAGCGAAGCCCCGTTACTTCCGGGTTATTGATTACAACCTCGGCTTTACAACCTCAGTTTCTTTCAAGGTACGCTCCATCGTATTGGGGAGGTGTTACGGGAGTGCAACAAGATTATGAGCACTTCACATGACAACATGGATCGCACTTGACCAATCCACAAGCCGCATGAATTGTCGGAAGTGAGTAACAAGGCAAATCTCTTTTTAAGTTAAAATTACGCCGTAAATGTTACGGAATTATTACGAAATGGTTGAGGAACTGTAAACTATTCCAGGCAGAGAACAGGCGCACTCTGCTTAATGAGAAAAGTTTACGATCTTCTGATATCACGGAGAGATGCACAATTGAGAAGACTTTCCGGAAATACCGTGTTACAAAAAATAATTCCTCAACACCATAATTTTAGCGCTCAATCATCAAGCGCATTAACCATGAAATCAATTCAGGTATACCCCCTGTTTGTTTTGATGAAAATTCTGTGAGCTTAAAACGCCCCGTTCTGCATAAAAATGCCGCGACTTTAAATATTAAAACAAACACCATGCCGAATCCATTGCTTCTTGTTGTTGAAGACGACCGGAATCTCTCAAAGCTCCTGGAGTTCAACCTCGAACGGGCTGGATATGCATGCAATATTTCTGAAAGTGGAGAAAACGCTTTTGAGCAGCTTTCCCGAAAATGTTTTGATCTTATTCTGCTCGATATCATGCTTCCAGGCATGAACGGATTTGAACTCTGTCAGAAAATCAAACAGCATCAGATATACAAAGATATTCCAATCATCATGCTGACAGCAAAAGGGGAAGAGATCGACAGAATCCTCGGGTTTGAACTCGGTATTGATGACTATGTTGTCAAACCGTTCAGCCCCCGTGAACTGAACCTTCGAATACGGGCGGTGCTTAAAAGGGGTAGAAGAAAGTCTGCTAAAATGCAGGAAATCCTGAATGGTGATGGTATAGTTATTGACCTTTCACGGCACAGAGTTACTTCGGATCAACGTGAACTGGAACTGACTCTCATGGAGTTCAAACTTCTCGTTGCGCTGCTCAAAAGAAAGGGTGAGCCACAATCACGAGAGACGCTGCTCAGCGATGTGTGGGATGTAGACAGAAACATAAACACGAGAACTATTGATACCCATATTACAAGGCTCAGAGAAAAGCTTGGAGAAAAGGGCAATCTGATCAAGACACTGCGGGGAATAGGCTACAAGTTTGAAGGGGAAAAAGAGTAACACCTGATTCATGATACTAATTCGAGTAATGCTGCGTCATGAATGATCTGGCGGTGCAGGGGGATACGCACCTCAGGCCGGAGATGATAAGGATAAAAGGCTCCTTCCAGGAGCTCATGGTTCAGAAATATACGCTCATCTTCAACAACTACCCTGTAGGCAATGACAAGCAGCGAACCATACTTTTCCACTTCACGTTGATAGACACCGATCAGCCGGTCAATCTTTCCGGAAAGTGAAGTCTCTTCCTTAAGCTCCCGCAGACATCCTTCATGAGCTTCCTCTCCGGCTTCAAGAAACCCACCCGGAAGAGCCCATTCATTACTCGCGGGTTCATGGGCTCGCCGGACTATAAGAAGTTCGTCATTGCTGTTGACAACATAAGCTAATGCTGCCGGAACAGGATTGATATAATGCACCCATGAACATGACAGGCAAAACTTCCGTTCACGTCCATTGATCATGGACCATTCCAGCGTTTTACTGCATACCGGACAGAATGAAAATGGTTTCACCATCTTTGCATTAAATTGTTGCATAAAGCAATACAAGGTAAACGAAACGGCCGCAGCAATCTTTACTCGTTTATTGACCCTCAGGAATCAAAAGAAGCCGTTCCGGGCAGGAACAGCTTCTTTTGATTAAATGATTATTATTCGAGCAGAACGTTTTGAAACGGCTCAATGGAGGTTAACAAACCCTGATTCGCTGATAAGGCGTTTACCCTCTTCGGTTTTGGCCAGGTCGATGAACTGCTTGACAGCGCCGGTCGGCTGACCGTTGGTGTACATGAAGAGCGGGCGGTGAATCGGGTAGGTGCCGTTTTTAACCGTGCGGACATCGGCATCAACACCGTCAACCAGCACTGCTTTTACCGAACTGTCTACAAAACCCATTCCGATATAACTGATTGCCGCCGGAGTGGAAGCAACACGGCTCTTGATTGAACCGTTGCTCGACTGGGTTTCTGCTCTCTTGGAGATCGGGTTCTCCTTGCCCATCACCAGCTCCTTGAACGAGTCAGCCGTACCGCTGTTTGATTCACGCTGGATAATGACGATTGCGGCATTAGGTCCGCCAACCTGGTTCCAGTTGGTGTATTTGCCCATGTAGATTCCGCGGATCTGTGCTTTTGAGAGCGCATTGACGCGGTTGCTCGGATGAACGACAATCGACAGACCGTCAAGGGCAATAACATGTTCAACCGGGTTGACACCTTTGGCTTTTGCTGCGGCAATCTCCTTGTCTTTCATCTCCCTTGACATGGTTGCGATGTCACAGGTTTTGTTGATCAGGCTTTTTGCCCCGTTGCCTGAACCGGATTCGCTCACCACAACCTGTATACCGGTGGTTTTGGTATAGTAGCCGGCAAATGCCTTGGCGATCGGTCCAACCGTGGTCGAACCATCAATAACAATTTTGCCTGCGGCATATGCGCTGCCTGACGTTGTCAAACCAAATACGGCTGCGGTTAAAAGAAGTTTTCTGAAGAGTTTCATGGTTTTGATGGTATTTGAAATTAAGAGTAGAAAACGTTATCTGTTTTGGCGCTCTCGTTTGCCGGCTATAAAAGCCCCCCTGTTGGAGAGCAGGGGGACACAATCATAACACACAACAGAAAGAACACAACACACACACGGTTTAGAACTTGACGACAACATCGGCCATGAGCAGATGATTGGTAATGTTGGCTACATCAATCGTCTTGAAATTGAAGTAGTTGGCTCCAACCGTCAGGTTCTGCACGAGATGGAAGACACCGCCGATTTTATAGCCGTGCAGATTGGTTGCCGCTCCGGCATTCCGGTCTGAATCGGTCAGAATCGTAAGGGCATCGCGCTCGATTCTGATATAGTCGGCATTGACTGACCACTGCCCGACCTGTTTGGCATCACCGATCTTGATCTCGGCAAGGTAACTGTCCCGCTTTGCATCATCGATCCCGGAGGCATCAGCTTTTTTTGCCATATTGCGGGCATACTGACCGGTAATCTTCCACGGCAGCTTTTCCGTGATCTGGCCGCCGACGGTACCGAACAGCTCGGCTATATTGAAATCCTTTTCGGAATAGTCGTATGCCGGAGAGTAGGTGGTTGTGTTGACTACATTGAAATTCGCATAGTTGTAGTAACCGGCTCCTACTTGATAACTCACCTCGCTGATCTCACCTTTATATGCAGCCTGGCCAGCCAGAATAAAGGCATCCTTTTCATTGACCGCCGTTCTGGATGAACGCTCGTTAAGCGGGAAGTAGCCGACAACTGCCGTCAGGCCATCCTTCTCCTTGCCGTCACTCTCCTTGCCATACTGGAGCGTTAACCCTTCAAAGGTAAGATCGCTGTCCCATACCAGATCGTTGACCACGACCAGATCACTGGCAACAGCCCGTTTACCGAGAATGATATTGGCTGCTCCATTAATGCCGTAAGCCATCGGATGGTAGTCGATGAAGTATTCGTTCAGGTAGACCGGATCGGCAAGAAACTGATCATCAAGGGTCTCGTTTCGGGATGTTGTTTCCGTAAGACTTCCGGTCGAGAGTTGAATGCCGCCGGAAAGCTCTTCATTGATCCACGGATAGACGCCAAGACGGACACGGCTGCGGTGGCGGTCGCGACTGTGTTCTCCGGTAGCGCCATCGGTGTGGCGAAGATCGGACTGATAACGGTAACGCAGATCGCCTTTCCATGTCAGGTCAACAGCCTCGGCGTTACTGAATCCGAGGGCCGCTGCAAGACCGACCATCATTGCTATTTTTTTCATGCTCGTTCGGGTTGGTTGATGTTGTGAGTACACAAAACTTTTT
>NZ_MPJE01000113.1:0-2127 GCF_001975465.1 Chlorobium sp. KB01 | reverse complement strand
TTGGAGAGCGCCGCGAAAGACGTCCTAATGGCGATATTTACATCTATGAGCGGGTTACGGCCTATGACGAGAAGACCAGAAAGACCTATACAGTCAGTCAGAAGCTTCAGGGGAAAATCAAGGCAGGAACACAGGAGATGCTTCCTACACGGCCAAAAAAACGCAAAGGTGAGGACAAGATGGCCCGCGCGGTGCGCAGGCACAGTGGCCTCACGGATATTCTGGAGTGGGTTGGCAAAACCTCCGGCATTGACCATGATGTGCGATCTTCGTTCGGCGAAGGAGACGCCAACAAAATGCTCTCCATTGCGCGCTACTGGATCGGTTCCAGCGGAAACACCTTGCCTCGACTTGAGAGCTGGCAGGTCATGCATCCTCTTCCCTACAGCGAAGTAATCACTGAAGACGTTTACGGTGATCTGTTCAAAAGTGTCGGGCGTAACGAGGACGGCGTGCAGCGTTACTTTTCCTTCCGGGCGGATCGCCTTGGGCCGTCTCCGGTGCTTGCATTCGATTCGACCACGATATCGACCTACTCCGAGAACCAATCGGAAGCACGACAAGGGTTCAACAAGGACGGAGACGGACTGAACACCATCAAGCTGCTGACCTTGTATTCCGTCAAGGAACGCGAACCATTGGCTTTCGCCAAGCAGCCCGGCAATGTTCCTGACGTCATATCCATTGAGAACACCCTGAAGCAACTCAAGTGCCTTAACCTTGAGAGACCCTTGATTGTCACCGACAACGGTTACTACAGCGAAGAGAACATGATGAAATTCGCCTTGCGCAACATGAAATTCCTGACTCTGGCTGACCCCAGAGTCACCTGGATTCGCGAGACGGTTGATGCGCTTCGGCAGACACTGGCGAGCATGTCCAGCACGTGTCCGTTTGAACCATCGGTTTGTGGCGCTACGGCAATGAGAATGCACGAGTTCGGTCGAGTACGCAAGCGGTCGCGTAACGGCAAGCTGGGTGGAGAAGAAGATGCGTTCGTGCGCCGTCTTTATGTCCATGTCTTCTATTCTCACGACAACGACAGCAAGAAGGAAGTTGCCTTCCGCAAAGAGCTGCTTGAACTCAAGGCTCAAGTCGAAAACGGGGTGGAGGAGTTCACGCAATCTGCTCAACGGAAAATCGAGCGCTATCTGGTCTGCACGACAAAGGGGCGTGGCGGAGCATTGAAGGTCGGCTTCAACGATCAGGCTATTGCTGAAGCGAAGAGATACTTCGGCTATTTCTCGCTCGTCAGCAATCAGTCCATGGAGACTTTCACGGCACTGGAAAACTATCGACTGCGTGAAAAGATCGAGGAGCTTTTCGCCGTTGAAAAAGGAGACCTTGATGGCAGAAGGCCTCGCACATGGTATCCTGACAACTTGCGGGGAAGACAATTCGTGCAGTTTGTTTCACTGGGGTATCATTGCTTCCTGACGAAGAGAATCAAGGAAATGCGGGTAGAGCTTGGAAAAAACGCAAGAGGCAAAACCAAGGCGCTTGTCCTGCTCGAAAAAATGCTGGACAAGTGGCTTGAGCAACGCTCACTTGCTCAGATTCTGGATTGGTTCGACTGCGTAGAAACAACTCAGGTAAAGACGGCCATGGGCGCCTATCGCTGGTCTACCGAGTCGGTAGCCAGAGATCGGCTGTTTTTGGAATATCTGGGAGTGACCTCCTGATAGTGTGCGCTTTATCCTACTTTCAGGCGGGTAAAGCGTATTAACACCCCAGGGGGAAGTAAAATCGTCTCACAATATGTCTCATCAAACGGATAGTGGCATCAAAAGCGAGACGTATCACCGCTGAATACCGTTATGGCTGGCTCGTTTTCACCGGGTATATGTCTCAACTGCAAACAGGAGCATATTTATCCGTAAAACCATACAATTTGAAGAGATATCGTCAATGAAAAAACGTTCACGCGAACCGGTTTTGAACCATTTTCAGCCATTTGGCACGGTAGTTGATGCATTACATATAGAATCAGAAAGACAAAATTATCAACTACGACCCAACAGGATACGATCATGAAAAACAACAAAGCTCTTCGCACCCTTGCTCTCGGAGTGTTTTGCCTCAGATGGAAATGGAGAAAATGCCTTGTTGAGTTAGCGAGTTAATGTT
>NZ_MPJE01000112.1:0-7661 GCF_001975465.1 Chlorobium sp. KB01 | reverse complement strand
TACGGTAAGCTTTTTACCCAGAGCTTCGGCATAATGGCTCAGCGTTGAGAGCCGGATGTCTTCCGAATGGTTCTCAATGCGGGAGACTGCCGATTTTTTGGTGTGCAATTTTTCAGCCAGATCTTCCTGGGTCAGACCTGCACGTTTTCTTGCCTGGCGCAGTAACTCCCCGATCCGGAATTGTTCGTAACCCTGTTCAAAAGTTTTTGCGAAATCCGGGGACTCATCTTTCCGCTTCTTAATGTATCGTTCAAGATCATCCATGGTTTTTCCTCGATAGATATTCTGTTTTCCGCTTTTCAGCGAGTACAATTTCTGATGCCGGGGTTTTCTGAGTCTTCTTTGAGAAACCATTGGTAAGAACAACAAAGCTTCCTTGGTCAAGAAATCCTAAAAGCCGAAAGGCATTACTTCCCTGTTTTGCTCTGATCTCCCATATACCATACGTGTTTTGGAGTTTCTTGAAATACTCGGTCGACACCGTGGGCAACTCCTTGACAAGTCTGAGCACCCACAGTACCTTCTGGACTTCCTTTTCAGAAAGCGTGTCCAGATAGTCTTCTACGGGACTTTTCCCGGCACGGGTCTTAAAGAAAACAATCTCTCGCATGGACGATTGTTAACGAATTAGTTAACTATTCACAAAAGAAATTCGTTCAGTTGCCTGCTCTGCAGTTCCAGTTCAACCCATGCCGGATCATGGTCACTACCATCGCCACTATGTTTTGTTCGTCTGTTAATCCAACCTTTACGAAAGTTTAACTGTACTCACGTAATATGCCGTTGTGGGACAACTGGGCCAGTCATGGCTGGATTAGTCATCAATGCCTCTTTGAATCAATCACCCATCAATTATCTTTTACAGAAACAACTGATTTAATAAAAACAAGTTAATCATATCAATAACACCTATTCAAACAGATCTATCAATTACCCATCAATTAAAATTCAAGCCCGGAAAGGGAGATACAATATTACTTCAATCAGAATATTACTCCACGCATACTGATACGATACCCCATTGCTCGATAACCACGCTGGCGTTTTTCCCACATTCGTGCAAGCTGCGGATTGTCATGCTCGACATAATCGTAGATACGCACCTCACCCTTGTTGAAATGTTCACGGTGCAGACGCCCTGCGTACTGCTGTAATGTTCCATGCCAGGAAATAGGCATGGCAAGCACCATGGTATCAAGAGGGGGATGATCAAATCCTTCACCAATCAGGCGCCCGGTTGCCAGAATTACCCGTGGAACCGAATCATCAAGTTCTGCAAGACGTGCCAGCGTGCCTACGCGCTGTTTTTTTGTCAACCGGCCATGCAGCAAAAAGCTATGCGGAATTTGATCAGCAAGTACTTCGCATATCAGTTCCAGTTGTTCTGTGCGCTCCGTCAACACAAGGATCTTTCGACCTTCGTGATATGCAGCCAGAATATCCTTTGCAATGCTTTGGTTGCGGGAGGAGTCATGGGCGAGGATACGGAAAACATCCTGAATACCAGATCCTTGGGGAATTACTGGCGAGAATAGGTTTAGCGGCCGAACCTCTAAGCGTACTGGCGCATTTTCTGCTTGAAGTGCGCGATACCTTACCGGGCCGCACTGCATAAAGATTATGGGCTGATGACCGTCTCGACGAATAGGTGTTGCTGTCAGTCCCAGAACATATGCCGCTTTAGCCTGCTTGAGAATTGCCTCAAAAGTAAATGCTGAAAGATGATGACACTCGTCAACAATGATATGGCCATAGCTGTCGAGCAGCACGGCAAGATCATCACGCCGTGAAAGGGATTGCATAACGGCGATATCAATCAAGCCTGATAGTTTCTTTTTGCCGCTTCCAATAAAACCAGGAGATGCACCGGACAGGTCGAGAAAGGCGGATAACCGCTCCCTCCATTGCTGGAGAAGTTCAGCTCGATGAACAAGAATGAGGGTGCTCACTTTGCGCCGGGCAATTATTGCGGCAGCCATGACGGTCTTGCCGAATGCTGTGGGTGCGGAGAGAATCCCTGTTTGGTGCTTGAGGATCTCAGTGATTGCCGTTTGTTGGTCTTTTCTTAACTGACCGGTAAACGTTACTGATATTTCGGTGCCTGATATACGCTCATCCTGAACGTTCATAAGGATATTGTGCTGTTGCAACAGTTCGGTGACTGCGTCAAAGCATCCCCTCGGCAAACTGATATGGAGCGGAAAGTTTTCAGCACAACAGACGATTCGGGATTTGTCCCATACGGGCAGACGCATTGCCTGAGCCTTGTAAAACTCGGGGTTTTGAAAAGCCGCCAGGCGAATCAGACGGTTGGCCAATGGCTGGGGCAGATCGGCTTTGGCAATGAAGATCTGATTAGCGAGTACAAGAGTCAGTGATTCAGGCATGGGGCCGGGGATCCGACTGAAACTCTGCATTGAGCGTTGCCATGGCTTTTGTTCCTCCTCTTCTGCAACAAAAGCGATATCAAGCGGATGACGAATGCCGCATGAACGCTTTACGGCTAAATCCAGTTCGAGACGGGATAGTCTCTGTATGGATGAGAGATATTCCCACTGGTCAGGATAGATCACAAAGTTTTCATCAACAAAAACACTGAACCCCTTCGATCGTGGCTTTTGCTGCAACGGAAGCGCAATCAGGTTGCCGAAACCACCTTTTGGTAAAGTGTCCTGATTAGGAAAAAAACGATCGTAACTTTTTATGGCAAGTTGACGGGTACGATCACATGTCTGGCTTATAAGTGCAGCACCAAGCTGTCTTGCATTTGACGCTGGAACAGGTTCAGCAAAAAAAATCCATACATGCGCACCGTTACCTGAACGCGAAATCTCCAAAGAGGCAGGAATATTCAACTCCCTGCACGATTGCATGAAGGCTGATGCATCATCATGCCAGCTTTCATCATCAAAGTCAGTCGCAATAAAATAACAGGTTTCATCCGGCAGCATTGGATAGACACCGATGGTATGCTTGCCGGTAAGATGGCGGTAAAGAACATTTTCAGTAACCGGCAAGAGCAAGCGCTGCTCGCAATCACCACATTTGATCTTGGGTTTATTGCAGATACCTTTCCGCCACTCATTGCTGCACGCAGGAGAATAACCCGATATTCCTTTGGCAGACTCCCAACGAATTGGATACACATCCCTGCGGCCACGGAATAGTTTCCCAAACAGTGCAACTTTTTCCATAGCTGAACGCTGCACTGTCGATGTCGATGTGATTTCTGGTAAATTTTCTTCCGAGAGAGCAGACTCATCCCATGGTATGCCATTAGCAGCAAGCAGAGCTTTCAA
Source organism: Chlorobium sp. KB01 (assembly GCF_001975465.1). Taxonomy (NCBI): domain Bacteria; kingdom Pseudomonadati; phylum Chlorobiota; class Chlorobiia; order Chlorobiales; family Chlorobiaceae; genus Chlorobium; species Chlorobium sp. KB01. Next base: position 4,362 of record NZ_MPJE01000112.1, on the reverse strand, counting down.
CCTGGCATTTTCTTCGTGCAGTTGCCTTAATGCATCAGGCAATTGCCCTGAAACATGGTTATACCTGCTCTCCTCATCCATAGCTATTCATTTTCTAACCCCTCAGGAACGGAAACGATAAAAGTTAAGCAAATACCTTTCACGACCCTTCATGAATCAATCGAATAAAGCAACATAATTCGTTACAAAATTCGATTGATTCATTGGACGGATAGCACTCAGACTATTTTCGGCCTGCATTCTATCGACTTACCGATGTTCAAGGGAATATGTACCTTTCAATTATACAATGACAGGCCAATCCAGCCAATAATGCATGATGCAACCGGTAACATATCCAGAAAACAAGGACTCCGGCAGAGGTAACATAGTCATTTACCAAGCTGGAAATACCAGCCCGGAACTTGAAGTTCGCCTTGAAGATGAAAGTTTATGGTTAAACCTTAAACAGCTTTCAGCCTTGTTTGGACGAGATAAATCTGTTTTATCCCAGTAGTGTCCGGTTAAAATAAAGCCAGTTGAAGTACCGGATTCCTCACCTTTTTGAGAGAATGTTCTTTGAGAGATAAAATATCGATCAACAAGCGCTGCTCCATGACGACTGCGGCGATCATTCTGGTCAATTCCTGCAATGAATGGCGGTATTTCGTCTGGAATTTGATGTAGGACAACAGCAGATAATAGCACATGGCCACCCAAATCTGCGTTAGTACTGCGTTCTGACTGGTACCGAGAAATGACTTGATTTTCAGGTTCTGTTTGATCCATTTGAAAAAGAGTTCGATCTGCCAGCGTGACTGGTAAATGGCAGCTATCGTTGAGGCTGCAAGTTTCATGTTATTGGTGATGAACTCATATTCTTTTCCGGTATCCGGATCAGTATAGCATACCAGACGAAGCACTTTGGGGTATTTCACCCTCGTTTGTTCAACAACCAGTTCAATTTTTTCGTCTCGTGTTACCAGTTTGTGTCGTATGGGCTGATGCTGTCCGATGATTCGGTACTGGATGTTTGCTTTTGAGCGGGTTACAAAACAGACCCTGCGCTGATCAAGGGTATACAGCCATTTGAAATCGATATAGGCCCGGTCAAACGAAATGATGCTGTCCGGCAGCAGGTAAAAATCAAGTTTCTCCTGGCTTCTTGCAACCCGGATATCGCTCTGCTTGCCATCAGTCATGACCATGAATGCAGGCAGCGAACCACGATGGTCATAGAGGTAGTGCAATTTGATGGCTCCCTTGCGTTGACGGAATTCTGCCCAGGGAAAAACGCTCAGGCATAGGTCGATAACAGTGGCATCCATTGAAAAGAGCGGGTTCTTGAACCGGAACTTATGGTCAGGAGTGACTGAACGGCATTTGTCGAGCAACTTGTAGAACAGTCCTTCATAAATTTGATGCGGGCGGTTTTTCATGGCGTCAGACAAGGTGCTTCGTTTTATATCTGTAAGTCCGAGGTGATACCATTTCTGAGAATGAACTCCAAGGCTTGTTTGAATGCCTCGCAGACTGTCATGACCGCTAATCTGCCCATATAACAAGGTAATCAGTTGTTGCCAGCCCGTGTAATACTTTGTGTAGTGGTTGCTTTGGTGCTGCTTTTCGAGTTTCTCAAATTCGTATCTCGGAAAAATCTTTACCAACTCACCCAACATCGTTGTAACTTGCTTCATGGTCTGGAACTCCTTGTGTATTGGGATGATATAAAATGCTTGGTCGCTTTTAATATCGCCGTTTCTCAAGTGTTTTTCAGACCTTCTTTATTTTTTACCGGACACTACTGTTACTATAAAGAGAAGTCAATGGTTAATTATTGCATCATCGTACCATGAAATCCCGTTTAAGCATCAGAGACAGGATGATCCGCTCCGTTACCATGAGGCGAGGTGAAGTTGTCTTACGCTCTGATTTTGAGCAAATGGGGAGCCAGAGCCAGATCAGCCGGATCTTCAGTGATTTTGTCAAAGAGGGGCGTCTCGTTCGTCTCGGGCACGGAGTGTTTGCTAAAGCCAGAATCAGCTCGCTCACCGGCAAGCCGGTTCCTCGTGAACCGCTTGAAGTTCTTGCAGAGGAAACATTCAGGCGTCTTCATATCGATGCACAACCGGGTCAGGCACAACGTGACTATGCTTCCGCAAAGAGCACTCAGGTTCCGGTGCAGTCAACCTTCAATACGGGTTGTCGTCGAATCAGCCGCAAGTTAATACTCGGTAACCATACCATTCGGTATGAAAACAATTACAGCGCGAGATCGTGATCTTATTCTTGATGTGACGGGCGGTGCTATGATGTGCAGCGAATTTTTGATATGTTTCGTGTGTTGTTACAACAATGCTTGCATATTCAGGCAAGGCTTGAATTGAAGAAAGGAAAAAATGAGAACCATGGCTGCTCAACACATCACGCTTGATATTCCTGAAAAGATTCTGCTTGCAGAAAAGACTGATGCACTGGCTTTCGGAAAGGAACTGAGGGTGCTTGCAGCAGTTAAGCTGTTTGAGATGGGACGGCTATCATCCGGTCGAGCCTCAGAACTTGCCGGGATGAGCCGGGTTGAATTTTTACTCAGTCTCAATCGCTATAATGTTTTTCCACTAGCATCCGAATTACATGATTTAGAGCGCGACAATGCTTCAAGCCATTAGCAATACCTCTCCGTTACTGTATCTTTACCGTATAGGATTGATTGACCGACTTCCTGAAATTTTTGGGGAAATATGGACTCCCGAAGCGGTGCATGTTGAATTAATGGTGGGCCTCAAGAGTGGATATGATGTTCCAACCCTGTCAGAATATTCATGGCTCAGGATCATAAACCCAAAAGCACAACCCTCTGAATGGCTCTCTTTAGATCTTGGCCCTGGAGAATTATCGGCTATGTCGCTTGCGTTAGAAAATTCGCATTGTATTGTTTTGCTTGATGATATGCTTGCCCGTCGAACAGCTCATGCTGCCGGTTTACAGGTTTGGGGCACCCTTAAAGTATTACTTGAAATTAAAGCACAAGGATTCATAAGTAAGGTAGAGCCGTATGTCAATCGTTTGACTGATGCGGGAATGTGGGTTTCAGATGATGTGAAGCGTCGGATTCTTGTGTTAGCAGGGGAGTTGGAATAATCATTCGCATAGAGATCAAAAAAAGTACCACAACCGGATTGTTCATCCGGAATAAGGTACAAAATGTCATTAGTGAGATATGGTGGTAATGTATTCGTTGTTGATTATTGTTGATAGATTTTGATAAAATTTTTGTTACGCGTATGTTACGCGAAAATTTTTATAGGCCAGTAACTCCTTTTATATCAATAGCATATAGCCTCGGTATGATATTGACACTGTAGAGGTCAGAAGTTCGAATCTTCTATCGTCCACAACCTTATCCTTCTTATAAAGCCTGCAGCACAAACCTGCAGGCTTTTCTGTTTCCCCTGTCAGTTGCTGATACTTCATACTTTAGCATGCTATTCGCTTCCTTGATCGTTCCATACATGTAATCGGCTCTGAAAGAGTATTTCGACAATTCCTTCGATATGAAACTGTTGTTGCGTGCAATGGGGACATCCTGAAATCATTAAGTTACACCCCACCCACAAAAGTAGCGATTTTGATAATTTGTCACACTGTCGATGCCGATACCCCAAGCAGCGGAGACGTCTGGGCATACGATTCGGCAAGGAAATTCCTCATGTTTGCAGAGGGTCCTGGTTGATCGCTTATTGAGAAGAATATGTGCATGATTGGCCGTCAGCGCCCAGGCATGGCTATTCGTTCCTGTTTAAAAGGCAGCTTCCCCCACTCCGGATACCGATATATCGCGATCTTCATCGTCGGCAACGAACTCTCTTTTTTCGATACCCCATATCATCATATGATGCAATGTGTCCGGCGAATCGAGTCTCGGACTTCTCGGCAGGCCTCTTCTGGTTGGTTAGTATTCCGAAAGGATAACGCTGCATTGTGTTTATTGCAACTTCATGATTTCAGGAACGTCCCTCACTACTCCCGTGAGTCAGCAATCAAGGCAGGAATAGTTGAACAACACGTTTTCGACCAAGGAATCAAGGAACTGTATCGGAGCGCGGAACCAGACGGTGTGTTCTGTTATACATTTTTCAAAGCTGTTGGAATAAAATGATTGCCGAGCCAACAAATAGTCAAGAGTCTGTAACAATGCGTTGGACCAGACTGAACCGCCTTGTCATGTTCAATGCTCAACGCTGACGGTAACATTCACAAGGTTAGCAATGATGAACTGGTACAGGACACCATAACCGATGAAAATGAGCTGTATCAGGCTGTCAGCAACAATGCAGATTAATGCTGAATATGACTTATTTTTTTCGACAACTTAACCTGAAT
>NZ_MPJE01000111.1:0-6651 GCF_001975465.1 Chlorobium sp. KB01 | reverse complement strand
GAGCAGAACGTTTTGAAACGGCTCAATGGAGGTTAACAAACCCTGATTCGCTGATAAGGCGTTTACCCTCTTCGGTTTTGGCCAGGTCGATGAACTGCTTGACAGCGCCGGTCGGCTGACCGTTGGTGTACATGAAGAGCGGGCGGTGAATCGGGTAGGTGCCGTTTTTAACCGTGCGGACATCGGCATCAACACCGTCAACCAGCACTGCTTTTACCGAACTGTCTACAAAACCCATTCCGATATAACTGATTGCCGCCGGAGTGGAAGCAACACGGCTCTTGATTGAACCGTTGCTCGACTGGGTTTCTGCTCTCTTGGAGATCGGGTTCTCCTTGCCCATCACCAGCTCCTTGAACGAGTCAGCCGTACCGCTGTTTGATTCACGCTGGATAATGACGATTGCGGCATTAGGTCCGCCAACCTGGTTCCAGTTGGTGTATTTGCCCATGTAGATTCCGCGGATCTGTGCTTTTGAGAGCGCATTGACGCGGTTGCTCGGATGAACGACAATCGACAGACCGTCAAGGGCAATAACATGTTCAACCGGGTTGACACCTTTGGCTTTTGCTGCGGCAATCTCCTTGTCTTTCATCTCCCTTGACATGGTTGCGATGTCACAGGTTTTGTTGATCAGGCTTTTTGCCCCGTTGCCTGAACCGGATTCGCTCACCACAACCTGTATACCGGTGGTTTTGGTATAGTAGCCGGCAAATGCCTTGGCGATCGGTCCAACCGTGGTCGAACCATCAATAACAATTTTGCCTGCGGCATATGCGCTGCCTGACGTTGTCAAACCAAATACGGCTGCGGTTAAAAGAAGTTTTCTGAAGAGTTTCATGGTTTTGATGGTATTTGAAATTAAGAGTAGAAAACGTTATCTGTTTTGGCGCTCTCGTTTGCCGGCTATAAAAGCCCCCCTGTTGGAGAGCAGGGGGACACAATCATAACACACAACAGAAAGAACACAACACACACACGGTTTAGAACTTGACGACAACATCGGCCATGAGCAGATGATTGGTAATGTTGGCTACATCAATCGTCTTGAAATTGAAGTAGTTGGCTCCAACCGTCAGGTTCTGCACGAGATGGAAGACACCGCCGATTTTATAGCCGTGCAGATTGGTTGCCGCTCCGGCATTCCGGTCTGAATCGGTCAGAATCGTAAGGGCATCGCGCTCGATTCTGATATAGTCGGCATTGACTGACCACTGCCCGACCTGTTTGGCATCACCGATCTTGATCTCGGCAAGGTAACTGTCCCGCTTTGCATCATCGATCCCGGAGGCATCAGCTTTTTTTGCCATATTGCGGGCATACTGACCGGTAATCTTCCACGGCAGCTTTTCCGTGATCTGGCCGCCGACGGTACCGAACAGCTCGGCTATATTGAAATCCTTTTCGGAATAGTCGTATGCCGGAGAGTAGGTGGTTGTGTTGACTACATTGAAATTCGCATAGTTGTAGTAACCGGCTCCTACTTGATAACTCACCTCGCTGATCTCACCTTTATATGCAGCCTGGCCAGCCAGAATAAAGGCATCCTTTTCATTGACCGCCGTTCTGGATGAACGCTCGTTAAGCGGGAAGTAGCCGACAACTGCCGTCAGGCCATCCTTCTCCTTGCCGTCACTCTCCTTGCCATACTGGAGCGTTAACCCTTCAAAGGTAAGATCGCTGTCCCATACCAGATCGTTGACCACGACCAGATCACTGGCAACAGCCCGTTTACCGAGAATGATATTGGCTGCTCCATTAATGCCGTAAGCCATCGGATGGTAGTCGATGAAGTATTCGTTCAGGTAGACCGGATCGGCAAGAAACTGATCATCAAGGGTCTCGTTTCGGGATGTTGTTTCCGTAAGACTTCCGGTCGAGAGTTGAATGCCGCCGGAAAGCTCTTCATTGATCCACGGATAGACGCCAAGACGGACACGGCTGCGGTGGCGGTCGCGACTGTGTTCTCCGGTAGCGCCATCGGTGTGGCGAAGATCGGACTGATAACGGTAACGCAGATCGCCTTTCCATGTCAGGTCAACAGCCTCGGCGTTACTGAATCCGAGGGCCGCTGCAAGACCGACCATCATTGCTATTTTTTTCATGCTCGTTCGGGTTGGTTGATGTTGTGAGTACACAAAACTTTTTCGCATCATTTTTGCTCTCCAAACATACCATTAGTAGTGTTAAGGAATTGTTACGGGAGTGTTGCAGAATTGTAAACAAAAAACAGAGAGAGGCGGGAAGTGCTGTTCCTTTCGGGTGGATTCAGAAATCGCTGTGCATAAAGAGGGCAATGCCCGGCTGCCTGCCGGTGGTTATCCGGCAGTACGGGAGGATCCGGAGGGTGAAAGCTGTTTTTAAAAAGTGGTTTTCGGGGGGAATGCGTTGCTGAAGGAGTTGATTGCCATGGTAGAGGAGAGCCGGAACCCTTCGCCGTAGGTGACGCCGATCTGCTCACCGAAGTAGCTGGCTCGTGCTTCCAGTCCGGTAAGAAACTCCGGGCGTTTGATCATGGTTTCCGGTTCACCGTTTTCTCCTTCACGGTGGAATTGCGAGGCAAAGGCAAGAACGCCTTTGCGTGAAGCGGTAAAGGTTTCCGAAACATCGACAATCAGTTGCGGTTCAAGGTGTTTGAACTGGATGTAGTAGAGCAGATGGTGAGGGCGGTGAGGCTCCTGCAAAGATCCGTTCAGGCTGGTTTCAAGCTGTTTCAGACCGGCATAGTAACAGGCGTCGGTGACCAGTTTTGATGCTTTGGTGTGGTCGGGATGGCGTTCATCCGGAGGGTTGCAAAAAACCACCTCCGGCCTGAAGGTTCTGATGACCCGGATGATACAGGCAAGGTTCTCTTCGGTGTAGAAAAGTTTTGAGTCTCCAAGGTCGAGGGTTGTGCGGCACCGGTAACCCATTACGGCGGCAGCACGCTCAGCTTCATCGCGCCTTGTTTCAGGAGTTCCGGTTGTTCCCATTTCACCTCTTGTCAGGTCGCAGACTGCAACCTGACAGCCTTCAGCGATGATTTTCAGCAGGGTGGCTCCGCATGAAAGCTCCACATCATCAGGGTGGGCACCGAATGCAAGTGCGTAGACTTTTTGAGCCGATGTCATAATTGTGGTTATATTAAAGGCTATACGTCAAATTAATCCGTTGCTCCTGAACAATGCTCAAAGTAAAGATAGTTCGCCTTAACAAACAAGCGGTTCTTCCGGTTTATGCAACTGCTCACGCTGCGGGAATGGATATTTCAGCCTGCATTGAAGAGCCGCTCACCATCGAACCCTTGACAACAGCACTGATTCCTTCCGGTTTTGCCCTTGAACTCCCGGAGGGGTATGAGGCACAACTCCGGCCAAGAAGCGGTCTGGCCCTTCGATCGATGATCTCGCTGCCGAACAGTCCGGCTACCATTGATGCCGATTACCGTGGAGAGGTCAAGGTTATTCTTATCAACTACGGGAGGGAGCCTTTTATTGTCCGTAATGGTGACCGGATAGCACAGATGGTTGTGGCAAAAGTCGAGAACGTCTCATTTGAAGAGGTCAGTGAGCTTTGTTCAACGGCAAGGGGTGACGGGGGGTTTGGGCATACGGGAACCGGCAGGCAGTGAAGATTATGGCGGCAGCCAACGGCTCGGCTGGGGGTTTGATCAGCCTGTTTTCAGATACTCAAGGCCAAACTTGTCAATCTTTCTGTAGAGCGTTGCCCTGCCGATGCCAAGCATGCGGGCTGTTTTTGTAAGGTTGCCCAGGGAAGCCTTGTAGGCCTTGATGATCGCATCCCTCTCATGCTCTTCGATCGACCAGGAGATATTGTTCGCTGCTTTTAATTGTTCAACTGATTTATCGGAAAGTGTTTTGTCTGCCAAGGGTGACCCTGCTGAACCCGGAATAAGAGCAGAGCGCAGTGTTTCGATCAAGTTGCCTTTTCTGGTTACAGCTGCCCGCTGTACGGCATTTTTAAGCTCCCGTATATTACCCGGCCACTGATAGCCCTCAATACTGTCGAGTGCATCCGGAGCCAGCTGAAGCGATTCCAGATTGTTGGCACTTGAAAACTCGTCAAGAAAATGGAGGATGAGAAGCGGAATATCTTCGGGACGTTCCCTGAGGGGGGGAATGTAAAGAGGGAACTCCTCAAGGCGGTAGTAGAGATCCTCCCTGAAAAGATTGTTTTTGATGGCCTGTGAGAAATCCCTGTTGGTCGCCGAGATAACCCTGAAATTGACACTCTTTTCGCTTTTTTCTCCGACCCGTCTGATTTTTTTTATCTCCTGGAGAGCCCGAAGCACCTTTGCCTGTACGTCTGAATCCATGTCTCCGATCTCATCAAGAAAGATGGTGCCATTGTCGGCCTGTTCAAAAAAACCGGTATGATCAGTGTTTGCTCCGGTAAATGAGCCTTTGACATGGCCGAAAAGCAGGCTGTCGGCAAGATTGTTGGATATAGCTGCACAGTTAACCGAAACAAACGGACCTTTTTTCCGTTTGCTTCCGTAATGAATCGCCTCGGCAAACAACTCCTTGCCGGAACCGCTCTCTCCGATAATAAGTACGTTCAGATCGGTCTCCATGACCTGTATGACCTGCTCCATGGTGTTTTTGATCGCGGGACTGGAGCCGATAATTTTCCTGAACAGGTTCTGACTTTTCAGCTCTTTCTGAAGCAGTTGCACCTGACTTTGCAGGGAGGATTCCGCCAGCGCATTGCGCATGACGATTTCAAGCCTGTCGATGCTCAGGGGTTTGGTCAGGTACTCGAAAGCTCCGAGTTTAATGCATTTGACTGCATGGGGAATATCGTGTGAAGCCGTGATCATAATGACAGTCGTCACAATATTGTGCGCCTTCATGTGCAGCATCACTTCAAAGCCATCTTTCTTGGGCATGTTAATGTCAAGCAGAATGACATTCGGAGCCTGTTCGGTAAGGCATCGAATGCACTCCTCACCGTCCTCTGCCACAATTGGGACATAGCCCATTTTCTGGACAAAATGGCTGAGAATCCGGCGCGATGTATTGTCATCGTCAGCAATGAGCACAACGCTTTTTTTTGTTGCTGCGGTCTTGCTTCCGGTATAGCGATTATATTGACCCTCTTTCAATGCACCTTTCGTTTGCCTGCTTCAGGGGATAGGGTTATCGATGTGCTGTGATAACCGAACCCCCCTCAAACCATTATTCATCGGAGATTGCCAACTCTTTCTGTACAGTTTTTCCTGCTCTGTTGCCCGGTATTGAATTTTCGCAGTCAGATTCTCGGTTTCAATACAGGTGCTGATGCAGAACCCGGTACTGAGGCAGAAGCGGGTGTTGATACCGGTGCAGAAGCCGGTGCTGATACCGGAGCCGGAGCAGTTACAGAAGCTGGTGCTGGTGCCGGGATTTTAACTTCAGGAACAACCTCTTTCTGGGTGAAATGAATCTCCTTGACCTCTTTTTTGTGGCGATCTTCACTGCTGCCGATTTTTGCAGATGACATGGCATTGCCGACAAGCTGTCCAAGACCTGCACTTACATTGTCAAACAGGTTCTGTACCTGGCCGGAGCTGACAGTCGAGACTGTTGCATTCAGATTATCGAGCAGGTTTTTAAACAGTTTGCCGAGTTCCTGAAACGAGCTCTGTACCTGTTCGGAGTTCAGTGTGGCTGTCACACCATCAATCAACTGTCCTGATACCGTGTTGACGTTATCGATCAACTTGCCCGAAACCGAATTGACATTATTGATAATGCTCTGTACAGGTTCGGATTTGATGGTAGTGGTAACACCGTCGATCAGTTGTTCGGTCGCTGAGCTTACTGTGGTGATAATGCCCTGTACGGATTCAATGGTTGAGTCAATCAGAATGCCGACATTGCCGATCAGATTGGCCATATCGCCGTTGCCGACATTGGACTCGGTGCTTTTCTGTACAGCCGGTTTTGGTGCGCCCGCAGGCGTGTTCAGTTCTTCTGCCATAGTGGTATCTTGTTATGGGTAGGTAATTAATTGTAATTACCGGAATATAAGAAATCTATTTGCCAAGTCCACCACCGTCGGATGTATTTTGACCGGGTTATGCATCGTTTTACTCTCCGATCTTCTTCCTTGGCCTCAGAGAAAAAACAGGTATAAACTCCTGTGAAATTTTGCTTCCTTGCTGCTTGTTATTTGCAGTTTGAACTATGGATCATGTTCCGAAACCGTAAGGATTTAACGATGACCGGAAGTGAATGGATGTGGATGCAGCGCTTGCTTCAAACTGGAAACACGCCTATGACTTTGAAGGCCTTTACCGTTTCAAAAACAAATTTGCGCCTCTCTGGCGTCCCGTGATGCTCTGTACCAACACCCGGCCCTCACCGTTAATGCTTGCCCAGCTTGCGCTCTCTATGGGGTTTACTGATATTCTGACACTCGAGTCTTTGAGCTTTTTCCGCCACAGCCAGTCCACAGCCTGACAGCGCTGTTTTTTGCCGGTGCAGCTCTGAGGTGAAACTGTTGGAGGGTCAAGATTGCTGCCGTGTCAAGCATCAAGAGGTTTACCTGTCTCACTTCTGTGCGCCACCAGGTGATAAAAAATATATGTCGATGGTATCTTCGAAGCACCTATCCTGAATTATTCACGAGGGCAATAAAAAAAGGGAGGGCAAGTCCCGCTAATTTGTT
>NZ_MPJE01000110.1:0-4733 GCF_001975465.1 Chlorobium sp. KB01 | reverse complement strand
CGTCCCTCAATTCGTCCCTCAATTATCCTGAAGTTTCTCCCCTTATTCTTTTCCCAAAAATCCGTTGTCAGAACTGATTTCCATGAATTCCGTTCCTAAACTTAAGTCGATCTCTGGCCACGGGTTCAGGGTGACAGCTCGAACCATCCGGTATGAAACGCGCGGCTTATAACCGGTCAAAACATTTGGCGGAACGTACCCGCATGATGCAAGCCTGGTCGGACTATATCGACAAGATCAAATCGTAAAGCAGATGTATCAAAAATTCGCGCGAAAGGAGTATATTAACGAAGTACATCAAATTACGATTTCATTCAACGGAGGGTAGATAATGACGACCAAAACAAAACGGCAGCAAGTCACCTTCAAGATTCCAAAAGAAACCAATGAACGCCTTGAGGCTCTTGCCAGAGCGACCAGACGGACGAAAACCTTTGTCCTGGAGGAGGCTGTTTCAGCTTATCTGAACTATAACGAGTGGCAGATTCAAAGTATTCAGAGGGGATTGGAAGATATGAAGGCTGGTCGAGTAACCCCTGTTGAAGATGTTATTGCTGAGTTGGAGGCAGAACTTGAAAATTGTCCTGACTAAAGAGGCAAAGGATTCTATTCGTGAGATAGAGTCCTATATCAGCCTGACCAGCAAAAAAACAGCCAAGCAAACCATCATCACTCTTTTGAACAAGATCACAAAGCAGTTACCCGCATACCCCCAGAGCGCAAAATCCGGCAAAATAACAGATACCAGGGAGCTGTACTTCTCTGATATACCGTACTGTGTTGTCTACACTTCGGATAACAGGACGATTACTGTACTCTCAATATTTCATACTGCACAGAACCGTTGAAGCGACTTACGGGACGCACATAACAGCTTCAACTAACTTCCTTGATCATGCCTGGTTGTGGGTATACCGTATCGGTGTTATCGGGTGATTTGCGAAATCCTCGATGAAAAAGTTTCAGTTCTTGTTGTCCGAGTCGGGCATCGGAAAGAAGTTTACCGATAATGTTGTCATACACCGTTTACGTTTGCATGCGGCATGTGCAGGGCCGTATCCTGTAACTCCTTTTACGCCTTAACCTTTGTTATTGAAGGGTACATAGCGTTATCTGCAGCATCACCCTGATGCTTTCGTCAGCAGAATTCATTTTTTCTCGTTATCCAGTATAGAGGCTTTCGATGACTGTGGGATTGGGAGTTTGCCCCAATCCTGGCTGCTGCTCTTCGTAATAAGCTATCGCGTCATTCAGTTCTTCAAATGCCTGTTGAAGTACTATTTTCTTCATGACGCAAAGCGTTCATCGATTTTCCTCATCGCCTCATCATAGTCAATACCAACAGCCGTTCCGTCCTTCACAGCAAGAACCCTGTCGGCAATTTCCTTTTCCCAAGCAGACTCGACATCATCGGCATCTGACGGGCGGTTGTCGAGAAAAAGGAGAAATCTTACAATCTCCAGACGATCCTGCTTTGGAAGTCTGATTAATTCGGCGGTAATATCTTCAATTTTACGTTGCATTTATCCATCTCCACTTTAAGATCAGTCCATCTGTCTTGCATTCAATCGTAACACCGACGCTACGGAAAAGGGATATTCTTCGCATCCATTCCTGAAAATCGCCGGTGAATTCGTTCAGCGATATTGCCTGGTTTTGAGACTCCAGATGCTCTTTTCTGCTTGAGAAAGCAGCATTACTCTCTTGATGTTAACAATTTTTCACGAATTTTATGCGCCTGATCCAAAGACCAAACTCCGGGACGCTCTCGACAAACGCTACAACAAACGCGGGTAGAGCTACAAAAGGATAAAGAGCGGGGAGGCGGAAGCCTTGTTTTGCTACCAATATTTCGCCCCTACAGGGCTTGAATGCAACGACCTCCCGACTTCCGGGAAGCTCATAACAGCTTCAACTAACTTTTTTCGCGTATTAACCCGGCGGCAAACATGCTCTTTTTTCAACGTATTAACTCCTCTGGAGCAGGTCATCCTCAGGTGGCTTAATTTTTATCGCCCTGTTTTATAGTTGTCAAAAAATGGCATAAATTGACAATAACGGTTTACGTCATACGTGATGGATGAATGAAAACAATAACCGAACTATGTCAATCAATGTTAATCTGACGCCACTTCTTGAAGAGATGGTACGCCAGAAAGTCAAATCCGGCCTGTATACATCGGTCAGTGAGGTTGTACGCGAGGCATTGCGTCTTATGGAAGAGCAGGACACTCTTCGCAAGGCCAAGGTTGATCAGTTGCGCCAGGATATCAATGCTGGATTAGAGAGTGGCACTGCAACCATCTGGAATGCAGAAGAGGTAAAGAGAGCTGTCCGCAAAAAGAGAGTCAATCTTCAGGGCTGATACGAACATGCCTGTTATTGTAACACGGCCTCTCGTTTTTGATGATCTTGCCGATATATGGGACTATATTGCCGAAGACAGCCCGGTCAGAGCAGATGGATTTATAGATTCTTTAGATCGTAAATTCCATGAACTGGCAGCTTCACCCCATGCAGGCAGGTCACGACCTGAGCTTTTGCCGGGATTGCTGAGTTACCCTTTTGGCCGATATGTAATTTTCTATCTCGTTAATCCACATGGCATAGAGATAGTCAGAGTATTGCACAGTGCCCGCGATATTGCTCCCCATTTTAATCCGGATGAATAAAAGCATTTCACATCCTCATCCATCACCACCAAAACTCCGGGACGCTCTCGACAAACTCTACAAATATTGGTGGATCTACAAAAGGATAAAGAGGGGGGCGGCGGGAGCCGTGTAAATGAACGCTTCTGATGGGAAAATATTATGCGGATTGTGCGAATGTGGAAGGAATATCAGGCTTTGGCGTCAAGCAGTTCCTGAACTGTCAAGCTAATATCTTTCGGGCTACTTGGGGACGTTGTGTTGTAAGTGAAATAACTCTGTTCAGCGGTGAGTGCAGGATGATAACCGGAAGGGTCTCGATTCAGCGTTGTCCCGCATGGATGCACTGGATTTGACGATATACGTATAGTTTTGTATTCTCTTTAATAGCTTTTTTGTACGGCATCGTTCAGCATCTGTTTTGTGATGTAAGCGGGCAGTAAGTGGCAAGAGAGTCCATTCAGAAAAAACATTTAAGAACGGACATTTTCAATTTCAAATACAGATAGTCATGAAAACCCATACTGTTTCCGTATTTGACCTTAGCCCACCAGAGAAACTACAATTGGTTGAAGATCTCTGGGATGATCTGGCGGCTAAACCGGAAGATGTACCCGTACATGAATGGCAAAAGAAGGAGTTGGCTCGTCGCAAGAGTAATCTGATGAAAAACCCTGCTTCAGGGCTCACATGGGCCGAGGTCAAGCAAAATGTCCGCAGCGGTCATGCTTCCTGATCTGATACTATTACCGGAAGCGCAGAAGGATATTAGTGATGCTTACTGGTGGTATGAAGATCGTCGTGATGGTTTAGGGGAAGAGTTTCTTGGTTGTCTGGATGCATGTATTCAGACAATTTGCCGAAGTCCCGAACTCTATCCGGTAGTTCATGAACATTACCATCGGGCATTAGTCAGGCGGTTTCCGTATGCTGTTTTTTATGAGCAGTCCATTCAATCCATCTCAGTGTACAGCATTTTTCATACATCTCAGGATCCAATGAAGTGGCACAGTCGCCTATAGTTGTCTGTTGTTTGATGTGCATAGGCTATTGAATTCCAAAAAAACAGCTCCCCGTCTTATGCCGAATAGCACCAGGCTTCATGCCAGGTCTGTTTTTCCAGCCTCCGGCTCTTCGTCAGTCCTGCGTTACCGGCCAGTTTCTGAAAAAGGCTCGGGGTTTCGGGGAAATCGCAGTTCCTGATGTGCTCCTGTACCTGATCCCGTTCGTGAGTAGTCAGGGCATCCCAGTTCGCTGCCACCGCTCCGTTGTAGCTGTCGAGATATGCCGGACGGAGCTGTTCCTCTTCGCGCATGACATCCACCAGTATTACCTGACCATTTTGGCGAAGGGTTCGACGGCACTCGATGAAAAAAGTCTGTTTTTGCTCAAGGTTGAGGTGGTGCAGGGCATAGCCGGAGTAGATGACATCAAAATGGTTTGCGGGAGCCTCCTTCAGCACGGCGATCATGTCCCTGCAGAGCAGCTTTACACTGGTTCCGAATGGCTCCAGGTTTTTACGGGCAACATCAAGAGCGTAGGGGGAGAGATCGCATCCGCAGTACTCCGCTACCTGACCGGGGTTGAGCATCTTGCCGATATGGGTGGCATCTCCGCATCCCAGGTCGAGCACAGTGAGCGGACCCGGATGGCTCTCAAGCAGCGTTTTGACAGCACTCAGAATCTCGCGGTGAAACATGAGATTGTGGCTGATGACCTTCTGGTAGGTGGCCCAGGTTTTGCGGAAGATGTAAATGGGGTCGGTTTTCATGCTGATGTTTGAAGTTAGGGCACCTCTATTTATTTGTTCCGAAATCCTTTCCCGGCCCCGATTTTGTTGAGGGCTTCCAATATTACGCCCCTACAGGGGATTGAACAGATAACCGCTCCCGACGATTATTAGAGGTGCCCTTAAATAACGGTAATTACCGGTAAATGGCATGAGCAATTTTCAATAATTCCGTTCGTTGCAATTCGCGATACGCTCGTTGAAGAGATTACGAATTCTGAATGCTGAATTTTGAAATAAAGAATCCTCGCAGCAGAGCTACGAGGTATTAAAAGAGGCGTAATTGCTGTGAA
>NZ_MPJE01000109.1:0-45616 GCF_001975465.1 Chlorobium sp. KB01 | reverse complement strand
AAGCAATTGCGGTATTTTATGCCACCTTTTTTTATTGCCTTCGTGAATAATTCAGGTTAGAATGACTGGTAGATGCCACTGAGCATTCATATACGTAACCATATTCTCTCAAATATGCCCATAGATTTGGAGCCGCAGTGTGAGGGTCATCAAACGGCATTCTGATGCATAGGTATGTGTTGATAGGGCCGCTAATCGACCTCTCAAAGAGGCTCCTGTTTGACCAATGTAAAACAAATGGTTAACCCCTTTGGCTCTAACCCTATAAACCCCAGGTAGATTGGGAATCCTTCGAAAGTCAATACCTCTATCCTTCAGAGGGACCCATTCACTCCATTCCAGCTCCTCCCAATTCGGTGATAACACATCTGCAGAATACATAACGACTCCAACTACAATATTATACTGCCATCAATTAAAGCTTGCGCGCATGAGTATTGCCAGTTTGTCTTTTGAGTGGTAATAAATCTTTCAGAGCAAAATCCATTTCCTATTTCCGGAGCTGCATCAGAATTGAAAAACACTTTTTTCTGCCCTTTCAACTCTTTTGTGAGCTTACAGAAAAGAGGCAAATAATCTTTCCCTCCTATAAAAACAAGAGTATCGCCATCATCAGGTATTTGACAAAAATCATCATAGCGATCTGATTTACGTCGATGACTGTAAGGCGGGACATTTCTGGCGTTGCTAAACGTTATATCATAATCAGGTGTCAGAAAATCGGAAGCGATTAGTCCCCAACCCGCTGAAAGGATATAGACCTGTTTGACTCCAAATTTATTCACCAAATTCTCATATACTTTAGGCTTATAGAGTCGAAATGCTGGTAACAAACGCAATGGATTTGATTCAGCATCTTTATTGATTTCCATAAGACGTTCACGCCAGGAATATTGACAATCCGAAAGATCATCTGGCCTCGCATAAATATACTGATCGTTTATAGGCGCACCGCCAAGGTTGGCTATAAATTTCACTAACCTTCCATCATTTGTGCGAAACCCTGACCCAGCCAGTTGTGGATTTTTCCTTCCAGCGCATTGAAGCACAATTTTCATAAAAAGCTTCCGGTTTTTTGGATGAACATGTCGAAGGTATCTAAGAACGAAGGGTTATAAGTCTCATCAACGTGGTTTTGATTCCATAATCCGGATAACCGAACTTTTTCACGATTGCATTTATAACCCCGCCATTCATGAGACTGGGGATCTAATGGAGGTTTTTTGTAGTTACTCAGTAATGCAATAGCATTTCTTTCGATAACCCCTCGCATGCTCTCAGGTGACGGAGCATCATCAACATCCAAATAGAGGAAAGGCATTTTTGTTATTATTGAGCTTACTTCTTTCTCAAGCAACTCTTCGCCACAACGGATATCAGCGCATGCTGATGATCCTTGGCCCCATGTTGAACATTCAGTGTTTTTATCGAAAAGGGTTGTGCCAACGAGCAACCTGAATATTGAGCCTCGATGGTTACCGCCCCCTGTTTTTATCGCACCCTTATGTTGGGAAAGTCGTTGAGCTAAAGTTGATTTTGAGTCCTGCTTTAGTCCATGAGTCCCAACTCTGACAATTCTATGACCAGTACCACTATCAGTTCTTAACTCCCCATGCTCCATAAAGAAATAAACCCCTCTTCTGGGTAAACTTTTTGAGTTACTATCGGACAGATAAAATGGGCCTCCGGTATTTTGTTCCAGCATCTTCAATAACTGGTAAAACATTTTTAGATCATCTTTTCTATTGTCCATTGTCAACAATATCCTGTTGTGATTTGCTGCGCTATTTTGGTAGTAACAATTCGTTGAACCGGCAGTGAGAAAGGCATTAGAAGCTGTTGTCGGAAACAACGGTCAATTTAACCCCAAGGGCATGAAGAACTGCCTGGACGGTTCCAAAACGGGGGTGAGAGCCGACACGTAATGCTTTGTAAAGGCTTTCCCTTCCCAATCCTGAATCTTTGGCTATTTGTGACATCCCCCTCGCTTTTGCAACATCACCTATAGCTGCGATAAACACCGGGGTTGGAGTCTTCAAGCGCAGCATAACTCAAGTTCAACAGTTATTCCGACTCTGTTTTAGCCTTTTGGCTTTCAGCCTGACGTCTTTTGATAATCTCGTCAGCCATCAGGAGAAAGTAGAATATCTTTTGTTGTCATAGTGTCAAGAATCACCACTCCGATTTGCGTTTAAGAAAGCAAATCTATAAAAAGTAATGGTTTAGATAATTCTGGCCGGATTTAGGGGGTTTGCGTTTAAGAAAGAAGGGTGCGTAAAACTGCCGGGCTGCATCGTCTTTTGCATGGGCAGCGATTGGACCGGATACAATTCAGTGATACGGAACAGCGGCAATTTACAGGTATAGATTTTGTGCAAACGCGAATGTTAGTTCTTCTCTTTCTGCTGACGGTGATCGACATATGAGCGCAGCACGGCATTGATTTTTGTCTGATAACCCTTGCCCTGATTGCGGAAATATTCAAGCACCTCATAATCAACGCGCATGTTGAGCACGGCTTTGGGCTGAGGCAGTTCAACCGTAGCACTGGACCAATCAACCACCATATCACCTTCATCGGGATCGCCAGCAATGGCTGCTTCTATCTCATCGTCGGTCAAAGCGGCTGCTTCTTCCCAGTTGCTTTTGTCTTCACCACGCTCCTGCATTGCGAGCAACTCTTTATCAGTATATCTGACGATACGATCGCTCTTCTTCATGTCGCGCTCTCCTGAATGAAATAATTCTGCTTCTCTCTTCTCTCCATGTCCAGACAACGGTATAAAATTTCCCGTCGATTATGGCTGTCGTGATATACCGTGCTTCGGCGGAATGAACGGATTGAGCGGTGATGGTTTTCCGTCCGTCGAAAAGAAGTCGAGCTGCTATAAAGTCGAGCTTGTGCTTTTCCAGGTTTCTTAACCGCTTCTCTTCATCCCACTCGAACATGGTTATAGTCTATACAATTTGTATGCACATTGCAAGAGAAAAACGTCAAGTTTCTTCCCTATGCTTCCCGCACTTCCAGCATGAAGAGAACTGCCCTTCAATCGATTCGCCGCAATCCGGGCAAACCCATTGGCTATGGGTTTCAAGCAGCGAACTCCGCCACGCCTCGATCAACCCTAAGGCTTTGGAATAGTCGGCATCGTTCATAACCCATAGTGCCGGGAGGCACTCCTGGGGCGCAAGCTCACCTGAAGCAATAGAGAGATGTTCGTTGCGGATGGTGCAGGCAATCTCCTCCCTGTCGAGCAGCTCCCTGAGCAGGTAGACCTCGCCTGACTGGCTCATCGTATTTGGTGTAAACAAATGCTTCATCAGGGCACCTCTAATTTATTATCGTGAGCGGTTTGAGTGCGAGGCGGACGGAGCAGCGAAACCGGAGTGTACACGAAGTACATGAGGATTTCGGGCACCGCCCAACGAAGTAATCATTTCGCGGAATAAATTAATCGCGGTGCCCTATTTGCCTGCGCCGATAACAACCTCATCGGAAAGCTCATTGCGGTCGCCGGCTTGCAGCGGAAAATGGGTAGAGAGGATATCTGCACAACGATCAACCGCTGTGGCAATTGCTGCGGCCTGTATTTTGGCATGGATGCCGCCGACAATGGTCGTAACAATCTCCTGCCAGACCTCCGTGTTCACCCGGTCATTGATTCCCTTGTCGGCAATAACACGCACCTTGCGCTCGAAAAGCGAGATATAGATGAGAATGCCGGTATGGTCAACCGTCTGGTTGAGATCCCTGTAATAAAAGGACTGAATTGCCGCCTCCTCAACCTCCTCTCTCATGTCGGAACGGGTAACAAAAATGCGTTTGAGCAGAGGCACCCGCCTGATCACTTCGTGAACGAAAATGAAAACCATACTGAAGAGAGCAGGAAAGAACCACATACTCTCCTTGCCGATAAATTGCTCATAGAGAACGGTAACGAGAATAGAGATGAGCATCGCTGTCAGAAGGCTGCCAAGCATAGAGGCAAGCGGATAGTGATAGCTGGAGGGAACAACCATGACGACGATCTCGCCCGAGGTACGTTTTTCCGCCTCAGCGACCCGTGCCTCAATATGCTGCCGTTCAGCGGCTGTAAGGAATTTTTCCGCCGGATCTTTCATAGTAGCACCAATCTTGATTTGTTCATAGAAGCGCTTTAAATCGTCGTGAGCGATTTGATGTTCAAGCCCCGGTGGGGCGAAATATCGGTAGCGCAAGCTACCAGTCGCCTGAAGCACCACCTCCGCCAAATCCTCCGCCGCCTCCGCTGAATCCGCCACCACCTCCACCGCCGAAGCTCCCGCCGCCGCCATAGAATCCGCCTCCGAGACCGCGATGAACCATAGGCCCGCCTCCCTTGTGGCCGCGGGAGAGCTGGCTGATAAAATAGATCACCAGCAGGATAATGAACAAAAGAGGAATGGAGGGCTTGCCGTTGCTCCCTTTTGCCTGGGGTTTCGCCTTATATTCACCATGAACTGCGGCAATGATGGCATCAACGCCTTTACTGAATCCGTCATCAAACTTGCCTGCCTTGAAAGAGGGTACTATCTCGTCATTGATAATCCGTCCGGAGAGAAGATCGGTCAGTCGCCCCTCAAGGCCGAAACCAACCTCAATGCGAACCTTGTGATCATCCCGCGAAACAATGAGCAGAACTCCGTTATCACTCCCTTTATGGCCGATTTTCCATGCTTCGGCCACCTTTATTGAAAAGTTCTCGATAGGCTCTCCTTCAAGCGAAGGAACGGTAAGAATAGCAATCTGAGTAGATTCCGCCGCTTCAAACTGCTGAAGCTTGGCCTCCAGTTCGGCTTTGACGGAAGGCGATATCATGGCGGCATAATCATTAACCCGCCCTGAAAGTGCCGGTACTCCGATAGCACTGAGGGTGCTGAGCGGCAACAGCTGGAGCAGTGCCGCCAGCAAAAAGAGAGCTGCCCTGACCTTCGACCTCATCAATCGATTCATGTCGCTTTTCAGTATCAGAATTTCACCGCCGGTACCGCTTTTGCTGCTTCATCAGCCTTGAAATATGACTTGGCCTGCAACTTCAGCAGAAGGTTGTTGGTAATGGAGTTCGGAAACTTCCTGATTGAAAAATTAAAAACCTCTACGGCACCGTTGTAGCGCTGACGGGCAACACTGATGCGATTTTCAGTTCCTTCAAGCTGAATCTGGAGATCCCGGAAATTCTGGTTGGCCTTAAGCTCCGGATAGCGCTCTACCGCCACAAGCAGGCGGGAGAGGGATGATGAAAGGCCTCCCTGGGCGCTCTGGAACCTTGCCATTGCCGCCGGGTCACTGAGCATCGCGGGTGTGAGCTGAATAGCGGTCGCTTTCGCCCTTGCCTCCACGACTGCGGTAAGCGTCTCCTTCTCAAAATTGGCCGCCCCCTTGACCGTTGCCACAAGATTCGGCACCAGATCGGCTCTCCGCTGCAACTGCGACTCAAGATCGCCCCATGAGCGGTTCACGGCCTCTTCATTCTGCTGGATAGAGTTGTATCCGCATCCTGAGAGCGTGCTTAAAAAAAGAAAAAAAGCAAGAAGTTTTGCCATAGACCATTTCATATCTCTCTCCTGTCTCATGTTTATATTTCGTTTAATTGTAATAAATATCTGTTCGGTATCGGAATCATATCTTTCCCCCGGGGTTGAAACCCTGCGCTACCAATATCGCGCTCCTCCGGAGCTTAAACATCTTATTCCTCAATTCGTCCATGCTGTCCCTGAACTCCTTTACGTCCTTTCCCTGCATTAACTAATCAGACGCTCAACAGTAAAGATTCCCTGCACTTTTTTCAGCTTGTCCATAAGGGTATTGAGCTTTTCGGCGTTACGGACATAGATCATCAGGGTTCCGACAAACATCCCGTCCCGAGCGTGAAGTGAAATGCTGCGGATATTGGTATCAAATTTGGAGATGACCGTGGTAAGCTGGTTGGAAATACCAAGACGGTCCTCTCCGACAATCCTGATACCGGCAAGGAAGTCGGTCTCGACCTTCCGGTTCCATGAAACCGAAACAACCCGTTCGCTTTTGAGCAGATTCTCGTTGCTGACGTTGACACAGTTCTTGCGATGGATCTTCACCACTCCCTCACTGGTCACAAACCCCAGCACATCGTCACCGGGCACAGGCTGACAGCACTTTGCATAGGAGTATGCAATATTGCTCATGCCAGCAATGGTCACCTCATCCTTTTTCGCTGCCGGACGATCAAGCTCCTGATCGTGGCGGGCAATCTGCAGATAGTCCTCAACCTGACGCGCCTCATCGGCAACGGTTTTCGAGGCCGGTTCATCCTTGCGGGGGTTGGTCACCCGTTCCATGACCTCTTCACCGTTAATCTGCTGGGTGGCAAGGGCACTGAAAAAATCGGAAGGGGTTTTGATTCCGTACCGTTTGGCCTGGGTAACAATATCGCTATCCGTAAAGAGCTTTTTGGTGCCGCTCACCATTTTCTCCCAGATGCCGCGCCCCTTCTCAATCTGCAGGCGCCGCTCCTCATTGATGGCAGAGCGGATTTTCAGCTTGGCACGCTGGGTCACTACAATTTTCAGCCAGTCAGCCTTGGGTTTCTGGTTTTTCGAGGTGATGATCTCAAGACGGTCACCGGACTTCAGCTCCGCATTCAGCCTTACAATCTTGCCGTTGACCTTGGCGCCGATACAGCCGTTACCAATCTCGGTGTGAATGGCATAGGCAAAATCTATCGGTGTGGCACCGGCAGGCATGGTTTTCATATCTCCCTTCGGAGTAAAGACATAAATCTCGTCGTGATAGAGATTGAGCTTGAACCCCTCCATGAATGCCGCTGCAGAGTCGGCATCCTTGATCAGCTCCCTTGCCCAGCGGAGAAATGAGTCGATATGGGCGTCATCCCTCGATATTTTCTCCTTGTAGCGCCAGTGGGCCGCAACACCGAGTTCGGCAAACTCATGCATCCGCTTGGTGCGGATTTGCAGCTCGATCATGTTCCCCTTCGGGCCGATAATGGCCGAATGAAGGGACTGGTATCCGTTATGCTTCGGTATCGAGATATAATCCTTGAAGTGCTGCGGTATCGGAGGGTACTTCTGCGTAATGAAACCGTAAACCGCAAAACAGTCGGCAATGCGCTCCGTATCGACAATCACCCTGAGGCCATAGAGATCGTGAATATCCTCAAAGTCCTTGTTCTTGTTGCGCATCTTGTTGTAGATGGAGAAGAGGTGCTTGGCCCGCCCCTGCACCTCAACCTTGAACCCCTGCTTTTCCAGATCGGCCGTAATCGGATCAATCATCTTGTTCAGGTAGTTGATCCTCTCCCCTCTGCTCAGACGGACCTTTTGCTGGAGAAACTCATACATCTCCGGATCGATATACTTGAGTGCAAGGTTTTCAAACTCGACCTTCATCTTTCCAAGACCGAACCGGTGAGCCAGAGGTGCATAGATGTCCCTGGTCTCAAGCGCGATCTTCAGCCGGCGATGCTCCGGAAGCGACTCAAGCGTTCGCATGTTGTGCAGCCGGTCGCAGAACTTGATCAGAATGACCCTGATATCCTTGACCATCGAAAGGAGCATCTTGCGAAACCCTTCCGCCTGTGTTGTCTCCCGGTTGATCATGATACCGGAGATCTTGGTCAGCCCTTCAACAATATCGGCTACCTCAACGCCAAGTTCGGCAACAATGTCCTCATAGGTGTAGCCGCTGTCCTCAATAACGTCGTGCAGCAGCGCGGCCGCCACGGAGACTCCGTCAAGGGGTAGCTCATTGAGCAGAATGGTGGCAACTTCAACCGGATGATAAAAAAAAGGCTCTCCTGAAGCCCTTTTTTCACCCTCATGTGCCCGATAGCACATAAAAAATGCCCGCTGAATAAGCGACTCATCAAAATTCTTGAGATTCCTGCGCGAAAGCCGGAGAATCTCGTTCAGTTTATTGTAATGGTTTTTCTCTATCTGGGCTAACATCGTAACATCAACTCCGGTGAACAACGCATTAAAATGGAAACAAAAGGAGAACGGGAGAAAACTCCCTTTTATTATATAACGTTAATTCCAAACAAGAAAACAAACCGCCGAAAAAATCATTCAGATATCTGAAGGCTGACGCGATTCTATCACCTGCTCCAGCTTTGCAATCTCATCGCGCAGATAAGCCGCTTTCTCATACTCCATATGCACCGCCGCCTCCTGCATCTCAAGACGGAGCTCGGCCGCCATGGCATACCCTTCAGCCGGCGTCAGGAACTCAAGCAGTCCGGCAAGCATCCGCTCCGATTTGGGCTCAAGGCCGAACCGCTTCCTGCGGTAACGCTCTTCGGCATCCGCAACCCCGGTTGTATCGAGAATCTGGTCAACCGATTTGATAATTGAGCGGGGCACAATGCCGTGCGCTTCATTGTATTGCTGCTGGATAGTGCGGCGGCGGGCAGTTTCATCAAGCACCTCCCGGATTGAACGGGTCACGACATCGGCATAGAGCACAACAAACCCCTCAACATTACGGGCCGCCCTTCCGGCAATCTGCATAAGCGAGCGGGTATTGCGCAGAAAGCCCTCCTTGTCGGCGTCAAGAATCGCCACAAGGGAGACCTCGGGCAGATCAAGACCTTCCCGCAGCAGATTGACACCGACAAGCACATCAATATCACCAACCCGAAGCTCCCTGAGAATCTGTATGCGCTCAAGGCTCTTGATCTCCGAATGCAGATAGCGCGAACGGATGCCGCTCTTTCTGAAGAAATCGTGCAGATCCTCGGCCATTCTCTTGGTCAGGGTCATCACCAGCGCCTTGTTCCCTTTTGCGGTGTGCAGACGTATCTCGGCCAGGAGATTGTCGATCTGCCCCTTGACCGGACGCACCTCGACCGGTGGATCGAGCAGACCGGTCGGACGAACAAGCTGCTCAACCACCACACCGCCGGAGCGGTTCAGCTCATGCTCGCTTGGCGTGGCGCTCACGCAGATAACCTGCGGCGCCATCTCCTCAAACTCCTCAAAGCGGAGCGGCCGGTTGTCAAGAGCTGAAGGGAGCCTGAATCCGTGCTCAACAAGGATTGTTTTACGGGAGCGGTCTCCTCCGTACATGCCTCGAATCTGGGGCAGGGTAACATGCGACTCATCAATGACCACAAGGTACTCCTCAGGGAAATAGTCGAGCAGGCAGTAGGGCCGTTCACCGGCATTGCGACCGGAGAGATGACGGGAGTAGTTCTCGATTCCGGAACAGTAGCCAAGCTCCTTCATCATCTCAAGGTCATAGCGGGTGCGCTCCTCAAGACGGCGGGCCTCAAGCAGGCGATTTTCAGCACGGAACCAGTTGAGTTGACCGGCCAGCTCATTCTCGATTGCAAACATAGCCTCCTTGAGCCTCGCATCCTCGGCCACAAACTGCCGGGCCGGATAGATAAAGGCATACGGATCAACGCCGAGCACTTCGCCGCTGTGAATATCAAAGGTCTGCAGGCTCTCGATTTCATTGCCGAAAAATTCGACCCTGAGCGCCAGCTCCTCATGCGCCGGAACCAGATCGATAATATCCCCCCTGACTCGGAACTTTCCGGGTGCCGGATCGATATCGTCACGAACGTAGTGCAGGGCGATCAGCTCCCTGAGAAAGAGATCCCGATCCTTCTCCATCCCCGACCGCAGCTCGATAATCTGGGCTTTCCAGTCCTCCGGTGAACCGAGACCGTAGATACAGCTCACCGAACTGACCACAATCACATCCTTGCGGCCGCTGAGCAGCGAGCTGGTTGCCCGGAGCCTGAGACGCTCAATCTCGTCGTTAATGCGAAGGTCTTTGGCTATATACTTGTCAAGCGCGGGAAGGTAGGCCTCCGGCTGGTAAAAATCATAGTAGCTGATGAAATACTCGACCGCATTATCAGGAAAAAACTGTTTGAGCTCTCCGTAAAGCTGGGCGGCAAGGGTCTTGTTATGACTCATCACCAGAACGGGCTTGTTGACCCGGGCTATGACATTGGAGATGGTAAAGGTTTTTCCCGAACCGGTCACGCCGAGCAGGGTCTGACAGGGATTTCCCGACAGTACGCCTTCACTCAAAGCCTCAATCGCTTTCGGCTGGTCTCCTGTCGGACTGTATGGACTCACAAGCCTGTATAGATCACTCCCCTGCATAAACACTCACTTTTCTTGATATTGGAACTCCTCTTCTCTCTTTCGGTGCCTACAAGAACTATTAATACTGTTTGTTAGTTCTTCCAGAATCTTGTATAACAAAGTACCGGCTGCGATTGCTTTACATAAACTCCGCATGCAAAAAGGCCCTCCCGAAAACGGACGCCCGCTTTCCGGAACAGAGCATCACCGGCATGGCAATTTTCGTGCACGCACAGTGAATCCGGTTGCAATTATGCACATTTAATCCCATTATTATAATCTTTTCATGCCGGAAAATTTTCAAGCGTTCATGAACAGTCGCATCCCGATATTTGCCATCGGAATACTTTTTTTGCATTTAATTTCCTGTAAACCCATGATAAAAGAAGAGAAGCAGTATCCATACACTACCACACAGGGCGACTCCCTCCATACAAGAATCTATACACTGAAAAACGGCCTGACGGTCTTCATGAGCCCCTACAGGGATGAACCGAGAATCTACACCTCCATTGCCGTACGTGCCGGAAGCAAGAACGACCCGGCAGAAACAACCGGCCTTGCCCACTATCTCGAACATATGCTCTTCAAGGGTACCGATGCAATCGGCTCCCTCGACTATGAGAAAGAGATCTCCGAGCTTGACAAAATCACCGCACTCTACGAAGAGTACCGCTCAACCTCCGACCTGGACAAACGGGCGGCAATATACCGTGATATCGACAGCATATCCAATGTAGCGGCCAGCTTCACCGTACCCAATGAGTACGACAAGCTGCTCAACTCCATCGGCGCACAGGGCACCAATGCCTACACCTGGGTCGAGCAGACGGTCTACGTCAATGATATCCCGTCAAACAAGTTCGACCAGTGGCTTACAATCGAAGCCGAACGGTTCCGCAATCCGGTTATGCGGCTCTTTCACACCGAGCTTGAAACGGTCTATGAAGAGAAAAATATGACCATGGACAGCGACAGCCGCAAAATATGGGAGAATCTCTTTGCCGGTCTTTTCAAAAAACACACCTATGGAACCCAGACCACCATCGGCAAGGCGGAGCATCTGAAAAATCCCTCGATAAAAAATGTCATCGACTACTACCGCACCTACTATGTGCCGAACAACATGGCGCTCTGTATCGCCGGTGACTTCGATCCGGATGAAACCATAAAACTGATTGACCGGAAATTTTCGGTACTCCAGCCAAAAGAGATCCCCCATTTCACTTCGGCAGTGGAAGAGGAGATCAAAAAGCCCACCGTTATCAAGGCCAAAGGGCCTGAGGCTGAAGAGCTGGTTATCGGATACCGCTTCAACGGCATCAACAGCAGTGACGCAGACTATCTGACCCTTCTCGACAAGATCCTCTACAACCAGACCGCAGGCCTCATCGACCTCAATCTGAACCAGCAGCAGAAGGTGCTTGATGCCGGCTCCATGCTCGTGATGATGAAAGATTACTCCGCGCACATCCTGAGCGGCAAACCAAGGGAGGAGCAGAGCCTTGACCAGGTACGGGCACTGCTGCTTGAGCAGATTGAGCTGCTCAAGGAGGGGAAATTTCCCGACTGGATGCTTGAGGCGGCCATCAACGACCTGAAACTCGAACAGCTGAAACTCTACGAAAGCAACAGGGGCAGGGTTGAAGCCTATGTTGACGCCTTCATCTGGGGTATGCCGTGGCCGGAACATGTCAGCCAGATAGAGCGGCTTGAAAAGATCACCAAGGCCGATCTTGTTGCGTTTGCAACAAAACATTACCGCGATAACTATGTCACGGTCTACAAGGAGCACGGCAAGGCAAAAAGCGAAAAGAAGATCCAGAAACCGCCGATCACTCCGCTCAAGGTAAACCGCGACACCTCGTCGCCATTTGCCGAAAAGCTTCTGGCAGAGAAATCAGCGAAAACCGAACCGGTCTTTCTCGACTACCGCAAGGATATCACCTTTGAGGATGTCAACCCCTCAATCAAGCTGCACTACCTGCAAAACCTTGAGAACGAGCTCTTCTCGCTCTATTATGTCTTTGATGTCGGCAAAAACCACAGCCGTAAAATCAACCTTGCGCTCGACTATCTCTCCTATCTCGGCACCTCCACGCTTACACCGAGAGCCTTCAGCCAGGAGCTCTATAAGATCGGCGCAAGCTTCTCAGCCTTCACGGCGGACAACTATGTCTACCTGAAACTCTCAGGACTGGGCAAGAATGCTCCGGCGGCTATCCGCCTGCTTGAAACCCTGCTTGTTGATGCAAAGCCCGATGAGGAGGCGCTTGAAAACCTCAAGGCCGGTGAATTGAAAGAGCGCGCAGACGACAAGCTTTCGAAGAAAAAAATACTCTTCGAAGCCATGACCAACTACGGCAAATACGGCTCAACCTCACCCTTCACCAATGTGCTCAGTGATGAGGAGCTTGGCAAGGTAACATCCACTGAACTGCTCTCGGAACTGCACGATCTGCTGCAGTATCAGCACCGGGTACTCTACTACGGCCCTGCGAAAGCACAGGAAGTGCTCGCAGAGCTTCGTTCGGTCCGCCACTACCCCGCATCATTCAAAACGCCTCCGGTATCCGATCCCTACCCGGAGCTGGAACAGCAGGATAACCAGGTCTATGTAGTCGATTACGATATGACCCAGGCCGAGGTGATCATGCTGACGCGCGATGAGCTCTACGATCCCTTGCAGGTTCCCCTGGCTACCTTCTTCAACGAGTATTACGGCGGAGGGATGTCGTCGGTGGTCTTCCAGGAGCTGCGCGAGGCCAAGGCCCTTGCCTACTCCGTCTTTTCGGTCTACAGGGCTCCGAAGCAGAAAGAGAAACACAACTACATGGTAAGCTATATCGGCACCCAGGCCGACAAGCTGCCGGAAGCGCTTGAAGGGATCAGCCATCTGATGAACGACCTGCCGAAATCGCCCGAGCTCTTCGCGTCCGCCCAGAACGGCATTCTGCAGAAAATCTCGACCGAGCGCCTTACCAGAACCGAGGTGCTCTTCAACTATGAAGATGCGGTCAGAATGGGACACACCCATGATATCAGAAAAGATATCTATCGGGAAGCGGCAACCATAACCCTCAAGGATATCGAAGCCTTCCACAAAAAACATCTGCGCAATAAAAACCATGTCATGCTGGTGCTCAGCAAAAAAGGGAACCTCGACATGGCTACCCTGCAGAAGTACGGAACGGTTAAGGAGCTGAAACTGAAGGATATTTTCGGATACTAAGAGATTGCACCGCTCATGACGATTTATAGCGATACAGAGGAAGAGTTCGTTCATTTTCGATATAAAGGCGCCTCTATTTATTGTCGTGAGAAGCCCGGGGAGAAGGCGGATGGAGCACAGAAACCGGAGTGTAGACGGAGTACATGAGGATTTCGAGCACCACCCAACGCAGTAATCGGGTTTCGGAATAAATAAATAGAGGTGCCCATAACGCATGAAAATTCTTGACCGCTACATATTCAGGCAGTTTGCAAAGGCGTTTATCTTTACCTCCACCACCTTTGTTTTCCTGTTCATCCTTATCACCATGGTCGAACACCTTGATGATATGATGGGCAGGAATCTCTCCATTTTTCAGATTATCGGCTACTACCTCCTCTCCATTCCCTCCACCGTTCTGGTAACCGCTCCGGTCAGCTCGCTGCTTGCATCCATTCTTGTGGCAGGCCGCCTCTCGGCTTCCAGCGAACTCTCGGCAATCCGTTCTGCCGGTGTCAGCATGCGCCAGCTTCTCTACCCCTTTCTTGCCGGAGCATCAATCATCGCCGCCGTGAACCTGGTCAATTCCTGCTGGATAGCTCCTGCGGCATTTTCCGGCATAGCCCGCTTTGAACGGGAGCATCTCTCCAAAGAGCCCGGAAAGCTCCCTGAAAACCGGAACATGCACCTGATTGAGCAGGGGAACCGGATTGTCTCGATAGGAAGTATGGGGAGTAATGAATCAACGGCCAAAGCCGTCTCGATAGAGGAGTTCAGCGGCGCACACCTCATCTCACGAATCGATGCCGCATCCATGAGCTACAACCCGAAGAGCCGGGAGTGGATGCTTGAGAATGCTGCAATCCGCTCGTTCACCGGCGGAAGCGAGCAGTACAGCTTCATTGGCCGCAAACCGGTCAAACTCTCAATCTCACCCCGCTCACTGCTTGAGTTCAACCTGCAGCCGGATGAGATGAACGTCAGCCGCCACTACCGCTACCTCACGGAAAAACGGCAGGCCGGGATTTCCGGTCTTGATCGCTCGGCAGTCAAGTTCCATACCAAGCTCTCCCTCCCCTTCGCCTCACTCATCGTCATGCTGATCGGTGTACCGCTCTCGGCCAAGAAAAAAAGGGGCGGACTGGCCTCTGAAATCACCATTGCCCTCTTCTTCGGCTTTCTCTTTATCGGATTGCAGAAAACCGTCGCAATTGCCGGATACCAGGGCGCCATGAATCCCGCGCTGGCTGCATGGCTGCCGAACATCATCTTTCTTATCGTCGGATACCTCATCTATAAAACCGCAATCGACTGAGCCGTATGCCTGCACCCGCCCATCCTGTTATCGTGCTGATGACCGATTTCGGCCTCACGGACAGCTATGTCGGCCAGATGAAGGGGGTCATCCTCTCCATCGCCCCCGATGCGAGAATCATAGACCTGACACACGCCATCACGCCACAGAACATCGCTCACGGAGCCTTTATCCTTGAAAAATCCGCAAACTTTTTTCCTGAAGGCGCAATCTTTCTCTCGGTAGTTGACCCCGGTGTCGGCACCTCACGAAACGCGATTGCGGTCCGGACAGAGCGGGCACTCTTTCTTGCTCCCGATAACGGTCTGCTCACCTCAATTCTTCAGAGCAGAAGCGTAACCGGGTGTGTCACCATCACCGATAGCCGCTACCTGCTTCCGGTTCGCAGCTCAACCTTTCACGGCAGGGATGTTTTTTCGCCTGCAGCCGCACACCTTGCTTCCGGCGTACCGATAGAGAGTCTGGGAAAGCAAATTGATCCTGCGGAGTGCACAAGAATCCCGATGCCGGAGTGCCATACCAATGACAACGGAAAAACATGGGAGGGAAGTATCATCTACACCGACCACTTCGGCAATCTGGTCACCTCACTCGACGCGCAGCTTCTTGACCGCTCAAAAAAGTGGCATGTTCATGCAGGCAAACACCGCCATCCGGTCTCCCGCACCTACGGCGATGCCGCCGACCAGCAGCCGCTCGCCTACACCGGCAGCTTCGGCATGATTGAGATTGCGGTAAGAAACGGCAATGCCCGTGAGACCCTGGGGCTGAAGGATGGAGACCCGGTCAGAGCCGAAAGCACTTCTGCCTAAGGGTTCAGCAGCAATTGATCTCCATCCAAACAACTCCCGGCACCTTCTCTACCGTCACAACCTTTCCGTCCAGATGATAGGTCAGATTGCTATGATGGCGGGGGTTGGAGAGAACTCCGGGATTCAGTATCGCATAGTTCAATCCCCGCTTCTGGCGAACGGAGAAGGTAAGCAGGCCCGGATGGCCTTCACGATGGATGCGTGCCCCGACAGCGTGCGTGAAGCTGTAGTCGGACTTGTGCAGCATATCCGGGTACTCCTGAACGACCTGACGAAAGTCAAGCAGCAGCGCATCGCATGCCACGCTGTAGAGTTTGCGCTCTATGACGACAGCTTCATGTTCAAATCCCGCATCGCAGATCAGCCCCCGAAACCAGTGATAAGCTGACTCATAGACGGTGGTCTCTACTTTGTCGCTGCCATACCAGACGCCAAATGAACCGTCAGAAAAACGGCTTGCCTGCCAGTTTTTGAAGGGCCATGCAATCGCGTTGAACCAGAGAGCATCTTCAAAGGGGCGATGGATTTCCGGCTGACTTGATCGGTAGGGGTGCGGTTTTACATCCAGCTCAACCTGCTGTGCCATCTGCCACTCCTCCGGCCTGTCGCTCAAGTCATCAAACAGATCCTCCGACTCTATAAGCGAAACCACATTGCGGATCAGATCCCGATGTGTATCGGCTAAAGTAAGCTTTGAAAAGAGTGTATCCATCACCGGGTACCTAAACTCCTCTCGCCCTGTCCAGATACGCCCTAACCATCAAAAGACCGGCAAACCCCCACTCCCTGATCACCTCTACCGGGGTAAGGTTGTCAAAAGCCCTGTTGCGTGTGCTTATCCAGCGGTAGGCAAGATCACGGTTTTTCGGAAAGAGCAGCCGAAGGTTCCTGTGGATTGCAAGCAGATGTCCAACCCTCTCATACTGGTCACGACTGGTTCCTATCGGCTCCCCCTTGCGGTAACGCGCCAGCGCTGTACGGTTGGCAGAGGCAAGCCCCAGAAGCACAACCTGCTCCTCCGTACTCAGCTTCCAGTGGTCAAACAGCGTCATCACCATCTTGGCCAAAGCCCCCCGGTCAGTCGATTCGCCGCTCTTTAGTTCTGCCCTGCCCATTGCTATCCCCCTTCGTTGAATTGATCCATTGATGAAGTATAGTAAATCGTTACTATTAATACAATTTCTGTTTTTTTTATATGCATACTATTATACTTATCATGAAGAGAACTGACAATCAAGTGGTCACACGAACAGGATTTCAGCGCCGATACGATAGTGTGGGATATTCAGCATGCTCAATCATGCTCGTAAACAGATAGACAGATGAAAAAGGAAAAGAAGATAAAACTTGAAGCTACAGGCTGGAAAGTCGGAAGCGTTGATGAATTTCTGGCACTCAGCCCTGAGGAAGCCGAATACATAGAGAGTTGAGCTAATGATCGTCGTAAAGAAGACAAAAACGCGACTGATGATGACTGTTCAGAGGGAAATAAGCAGAGGAGAGAATAACGATATTCATCTCTTGTTGATCCTTGCAAAAACATCTTCTGCGGATGATACCTTGATTTCGCCACGGTCGTAAGCGTCAAGTCGAGACTCAACCTCTTCCTCCCTGGCGGCATCAATTTTATCATTGGCAGGACGATCAAAACTCTGAAATAACCTCTCGATAAGTTCTGCTCGTTCTACAGGAAGCAATTCCAGTGCATCCCTGAAAACACGTGCTGCTGCTGCGGTCATATGTTTATCCTTGAAATGATGTTCTCTGTACAACCCGGCAAAAAAAGTGCAATAAGCACAATTGGATCAAATTCAACATAGGGCAAGTGCTCTTTCATGAACCTTCAAGAAGGCGAGCCACATTCTTCCCGCACTCTGCACAGCTTCCCTTGAGCACCAAGTCACCGCTCACAATTGAACCGGAATAATTAACAATCCTGACAGAATGTTGGCAGTACGAGCAATAGACGTTATCGAGTATTTTTTCCTGGAATTGTTCAGGAATCTCTGCCCATAATTTAGCCGCTTTCGGCGAATACTGAGGGAATTGATGAATAATGGCCATCTGAATCAGCTTTTTAGGGCGCACAGAGATCAGTACTGATGTTAGTAAACAGGATCAACTTACTTGACCTTGCGAAGGCAGTAACGTGTTCAGTTTTTGCAAAACTTCGTTGAATGTGGCTGATGGTACTTTACAACCGAACGATACATTTCGCGCCTTCCAATCAAGATTTTTTACCTGGTCAGACAGAATTGCACCACTAACATCCAAACCATCAGGTATTTTGACTTCAAAAGGGTAGCCCTTGATCTGGCTGGTGATGGGGCATAGCAGCGCTAAGCCGACTTTCCTGTTGTAGACTGATGGTGATAAAACCAGTGCCGGTCTCCGTCCAGCCTGCTCATGCCCCGCTTGTGGATTAAAGGTAATCCAGACGATGTCGCCACTTTCAGGTATATATACCATAGGTCTCACCAGACTTCATTTCCAATAGCCTCACCAGTATCCACTTCATGATGAAGATTACCGTCGTTGATGCCAGCTAAAAGAGCCTCAAGCGACCAACCCGGAGTAACAACCGGCTTAACGATAAGTTGTCCGTCAACAACAGTTAACTCCACAAAGGAATCATTTTCAAGTTGAGTGCCAAGGGCAAGGGCCTTGGGAATTCGCAGAGCAAGACTGTTGCCCCATTTCTGAACTTTTGTAATCATAAGGCCATTCCAGTTTAGGATATACAATGGATATACGGATTTTATTATACCAATCAAACACTTTTTGTATGATTGAGAACAGATAAGCTAAATTATGCCTCTATGTATAGGGCGGAAAGGGGTTCTTTAGTGCACTTCGTCACCTGCACCCAGTCTTTTGGTTTTGGCGGAAAGCTCTGTCAGGCGCGAGTAAAGGGCCAGGAGGGGGCGGGTTTGCGGGCCCAGACCCAGGCGATGAAGTCGGTCATGGGCGGATCAATACCGAGTTCACGAAGGCGGGAGTTAACCTGACCGCGATGGTAGGAGCTGTGGGCGGTTACCTGCATGAGGGTTTGACCGAGCGTCGGGTTGGCAACCTCGAACCCAAGCGAGCGGCTTATCATGCCTGCCCAGGGGAGAAGAGTGATCCGGTCAAGATCATCCTGCGAAAGTGTGTTTTGGAACTCCTGAATCTCCCTGTGCAGTGACTTGGCAAAAGCTGACAATTCAGAAGCGTTCATCGCATCGGTTGAATGCGGGTTGACGGGCTGATTCTGCCACACATCAAAAAAGGCCTTCTGAACCAGATGAATATGCCGGAGTCTCTTCAACAACACCTCATCCTGCTCCGCATCTACTCTCCCCAGAATCGCCGAAAACACAACACTGTCCGCCCACTCCATGTGCTGCGTAAGCTCGGATATGATTGCTATTGCGTCCATGATGAACTCCCATGATATTTAAAACAATATTAGGTACATCAGCTATTCGAGGAAAGGGCAGACTGAACAACCGATGCTACTGACTCTCGGTTAATACCACGATCCATGCAATACCTTGACTCAAGCCATGTAACAAGACTTTTGGCTCCTTTGCTTGCATTACATCCAATGATGCATAAGGCTATGTTCTCTCGTGTGATGATGCGTTCATCTTTTATGATATGCTCCCATGACGGTCTTTCTCGACGAATCACGCTTTCCTCCGAGAACTTTAATCCGCAATAGACACAATAGCGGTCACGCGCAATGACCTCTTGTTCCAACCATTCAGGGATGTTCCATCGGTTCATAGCACTATAATTCTAGTGATAGATGGGGATACCTTACACATACGGATATTCTTTATCCAAAATATCCAACAGTGCAGTGCCAACCTGAGTTGTCAGTCTACGAAGATCGAAATACTCCAAAATCGCGCGTAGATGCTCATCAGAACCTTGCTTCAATCCATCAATTGATATCAATTTTTTTGCCACAGTTAGAAGCTCACTGGGAGGAATCTCAGAAAAATCTCTAGGGCCTCTGCTGCGAACCACAACTGCCACGGTGCCCTTTGGGCGGACAATAGTGTACATCAAGTCTCCCTTTCCAAGCTCATCTTCCTTTATAACACATCCATCATTGATAAGATATTGTAACGTTTTGTTCATTGTTTTACGGAGCTCTCCTCCCATGCGATGTATTCCACAACTACGTAAATAAATGTCATAGGCTCGTTTTGCGAATATGGGGGCTTCAATTTCGATAATTCGTAGCAGTTCTTCCGCTATCCTTGCTATACTGACCTGCACGCTACGAGGATCTACGCTTATTATCCCTTGGAACTCAACATAGATTAACTGACCAACCTTCTCATTTGACAGCATCCTTCCATAATGAAGCTGATCCGGTTGTGTCCTCGCATCATCAGGAAAAAGAATGATTTCTTCTTCATCCTCCTTATTAACAGCTATATCAAGATGATCTGCAGATAGAATTTCGATACCAAACTCATCACACTCTTCATGAAATTCTATCGCTTTGAGTGGCTCATCCAATGCGATAGCCTTGCCTGCGCTATCACTTAATACTCTCGGTTCGTTATCCACTACATTTATCAAAGCCATGCCCTTCTCTGCTGCACTGAATTCAACTGGCGCTGGCGGTGCTGAAGCAGAAGAATCCACTCCGCCGGGATAGATACCTAACCTATCAAGCTCATTCCAAACTGGCAGCATAGCAGATTCCGCTTCCCTATAAAAATCACCACCACGAATACGAACAAACTGCCAACCTGCCCGCTCAAGGTCACGCTGTCGCGCCATATCGTGTTCATAGCGATCGGGGCCATGCCAATGATCACCATCACATTCAACTGCAAGCCTACCCTGCATTCCTTCAACCACCATATCAATCCTGTAACGATGGTTTACCGGATCACCAATACAAACCTGAGATCTGACAAAGAATCCACGATCACTGATACGCTGATATACGGCTCTCTCAAATTCAGAATCAAATATTTGTTCGTCTTCAACGGAAGATTCCCTCTTTGGCTCCAGCATGTATTTCAGTAAGCGATAACGCATACAAAGATCACTGAGTACATCTAACGTTGCCGTATGGAATAGCCACAACTGATCCTGTGCACGGCTGACAGCTACATTAAAGCGTTGACGGGCTGAATCTCCCGTCAGGGCACCGATGCGTGTTTCTCCTGGAGCTGCCACCATGCTCAGAAAAATAATATGTCTTTCGTCGCCCTGAAACGCATAGGCGTCGCCACAGATCAACTGCCGATCCTCTATAATTTCAGGATCCAGCTGTTCCAGTAGCTTTTTTTCTATCAGTTTTGCTTGCGCTTCTCCCTGCAAACTTATGACGCCCATTGTTTTTCCCTTGTAACGATGATCAGCAATACAACCTGCAATCTGAGCAACAATCGCATCCGCTTCGGGAATATTCTGGGCGTACTGACTACTCCCTGTTCGATAGCCATCGAGAACATGCCTGAGCACCAATGGCTGCAAACGGTTTGCCTGATAAGATCTAAGTGGATCAAGAGGGGTACCGTTGCTGGCATAACAAAGGTCATTAGAAAACTGGATAATCTCCGGCATGCAACGGAAATGCTCACGCAACACAACATTCTGGCTGAAGCGAATTTTGGCATTGCCATACAAGCTGCTTTGTGGAGACAATGCGTGTCGGTGTGGAATGCCTTCGAGGTAATGTTCCTGTAATCCTGCGACCGCTTCATCGGAAATACCTATACCGTAGGGGCTTATCTGCTGATCGTCACCGACCACTACAATTTTATTGGCGATATAAAAAAGAAAAAGGCTGTCAATACCGAGCTGACTGGCCTCATCAACAATAACAAGATCATATCGCCCCGGCGCTGGATCAATCATTTCTGCCACCAAATAACGGGGCATGACCCAAATAGGAATAGCATCGCGACAGGCATCCATATACTGGCGAGCCTCTTGGCGTAACCGCGCCAGCTTGGCCGACTTGCCAGTTCCCTTGCCCATTGCTTTAACCGCTTCACGCCAACTCTTCAGTGCAGCAGATTCCCGTGCCGAAAGGCGTTTAAAAAAATACGTCCAAGCACGAAGCGATGCTGTTTCTGCAACCAAACGACAAATCATTGCATCTATTTCATGACGTCGCTTCCACAAATTTTGCTGATATGAAAAGTCAGTACGCTTTTCCAACCAGTTATCTGCTACTGCCCAATGCCAAGCTTCTTCCCAAGCGAAAAAACGCTCATACCAGTAAGCTTCTTTGAGGCGTCCAGACATCTCTAAAAGCAATTGCGGAACGTTGGCTTTAAGTCGGGTTTCAACATCGGCCCGACGTAACTGCACTGCACGTATTTCTTCAATTATGATCAGATCGGCATAACATCGGCTATACTCATTAATATTTCTCTGATCCAATGCTGAAACTATCTTCGCTAACAGCGAGTGCGCATCATGTAACCCGACGACACGATCCACCGCAGTAACACATCGATTCACTATATCACTTGCGACGTGATAGTTATCTTCTTTTTCAGCGACTTCAAGCAGCTCAATCCATTGCGCAATTTCTCCACTCAACCAATCAGGTTCAGGGACCGCAGGCGAAAAAGTTGACAAGGTTTGGCTGACTACAAGACAAGCGTCAGCATAAGCCACAAAGCGAGCAAGATCTGCTCGTTGTTCCTGCAAGTCAGCTAACATCAAGCGCCGATTTCCTCCCGAAATGGTTGCTCCAACAGCCGACCATATCGATACAAGTTCTTCTAACACAAGACTTAACGACAACTCATCACATACAGACTGTAACTGTTCTGGCGTTGTCGCTCCCACACCGTCTACCAATACCTCATCCTTGAGGTAAGTTTTGCCTTTCAATTCCGTAGGGGTGAACATACCCATACGCTTCCAAGTACCCCCTTCGTTCAAAAACGTAATGGCTGCTTGAGCATCGGTGCGTACTTTTCTACGATCCTGATTTTTAGGCAGGCTGACAGCACTATTTCCAAGCCTAGCGCTCAAGCCCTCTGCCTCGGTTATAAGCTCCTGACTGCTAATTAAGACTGTGTCCCATCGAGCATGTTTGCCCGCAATCAAATCGCGTAAGGCGTCCAATGACCAGTCTCGGGTAATGCGAACAATGGCGAGACGTTGCTCTTCAAGCTTTCGCAGATTTTGACCAAGTGTGATGCGTTGCTCAGTTGCCAATGCATAAAGAACCCCGTATGCTCGATGTTGGCGGAAGACTTCCAATTGCAGTAAACCCTCTCTGGCAGAAGTTTCTTTAGCCACCGCCTTAGCAAAAACTTGTGGTTCAAGCAGTTCAGCACTTGCAGGAAGTTTTAATTGGGCTTCGGCAATTTGTCCATCTGAATAACGGCTGTAAATAGCCAACAATTCCAACATCTCCTCACTGCTGGTCGGGGGCTGAGAAGGGGCATCATAAGGTAGCTTCAACCATTCATAAGCTATCCGTTTATCCGCCACTTTCGCTGCAATCGATGATGCTGTGCCGGTATAAGCCCCATCTGCAATCTGATGCGGACAGGTTTCTTCTTCGCGCAAAGAACGAATTTCGTTATCGATTTCAGCGAGCTTTCGACGGTTAAGATCCAGTTCAGCGTCAATCTCAGCAATACGCGGTTCGTAAGCCCCCGGTGTATAAGATGCCTGCCGAGTGGTAATCCCCTGCACTGCCATATTTAGTTCAGCAAATGCATCGCCACCTTGTCCAAGCAAACTAACACATAATGGCTGAATCTCTTTCGGCAGTTTTTCTTTGAGCACTTGTAAGGCTCGTCCGGTTTCCGCCGTGATCAATACCCGCTTGTCAGTAGCAAGCAGATGGCAAATCAAGTTAGCAATGGTATGACTTTTGCCAGTGCCAGGTGGGCCCTGCACTAACACGCCGCGCTGGCGATCAATCGCCTCGACAATGCGGCGCTGTTCCTTGTTGGCTGGAAGCGGAAAGTAGATTTCCTGCTGACCATGTTCGTCGCAGATTACTTGCTGAGCCTCACCATTATCGGTTCGACCGTCACTAAGCTGATCGTCAAGATCATCGATCAGCCCCCCCCAGCCTTGCGGCACCTCGGCAGATTCATTGCTAAGCTGATCAATGATAGCATCATAAATACGCACCATGCCTGACTGGGTGCGCTTGCGTAGAATTAGAGCCGGAGCAAAACTTACCACTGGTTTTTTCGCTTCAGAGACATGCTTGCGCAAATCCGGTGACCAAAGCGAATCCGCATTCAAAGCACCAGCCCAGTGTTTCAGAGCTGTCTGCATCAGTGCTTTATCCCAGATATCATCACCAATGTTCTCAAGTTGTATTTGCACTTCCTGATATTGGCTCCGAAACGGTCGCAGTTCAGCCTCCAGCATGTCATCTTCAATGCGAAGGCGCGCTCCATCACCCGGCGGCTCCAGCCGGATTACCCCTTTACTTGGCTCAAATACCAGTTCTGCACGCGCAATAACTAAATGACGCCTGATATGACCACCAACCGGCGCTTGCCAGTCGAGTAAGCCCAGACCCAGCACCAATTCTAGTAATTCCCCTTGTTTGCGTAACTGGGTGTGCAAAGCGAACAGTCGAGCGTACAAGTCCTGAATTTTCTGGCGACGCCGGAATTCATCTGACCATGCTTGCCAACGCGGTCGATAGCGGTCATAGGTCGTCTGCACCTCGGGAAATTCACTTAACACAGTCTCGATCAACGGTACCGATTCACCCTCTGCAATTTCCGCCTCTCCATCGGGAACTAGGATACTGGTTTTAAGTAAAGGAATCTGCTCACTGGCTTGATTCAGTGCTTTTTCATCAATCCAAGGCTGAATATTTTCCGGCACCTCCGGCATAGCATCGAATTGCTGCTTTTTCACTTTTAACCAAGGATCATCAAGTTCGCAGCCATCCACCCAAGCAGGGCTGAAGCAATCATTATCCTGCGGCATGTCACCAAACCACATCACAGTATCGTACTTGGTAACATCGCGCACGGTTGAAGTGCGTAAACCAACAAATTCCTTGAGGTACTGCGCAAGACGCAGTGGTGCATCGGCAGTTTGGATATCAGGCATAATCACCTTTGACTCTGTTTCCCTGTGGATTTTTGAATTGCAACTCATAGTAGACACCGACTACGAATTAAATAAAATACTGTTAATCGATTAAAATAAGAGCGATTAAACCTTGCATTTCGTTGTATTCAACCCCGTATCAGGATGAGTTTAGAACTTTTGGTGACGAGTCGTCAACAGGGATTCATCTGTTGAAACGAGCAGTTACCGATTTAAATGTGCATAACATTATATACCATCGCATCTTTTGTAATAGTACCGAAAATCTCAGCAAAAAAGAATGCATTGCTCCCTAACAAAACTTCACAATTTCAGTTCAGCTATGGTTTTATGGACTGCATTTCAGGCGTATTAACAAGCTGACGATTTGAAGGCTGGGAGGAGTTTTGTAGATTTCGGGAGTTTTGTTTTTAACTCCTCATGCGGGCAAATCAGGGTGGGATTATGATGACAAAAGGCTTTTTTCGGGCAAGGCGATTCTCGCTTTTTCTTCTGGTATCGATTCTCATTTCTGTCAATGCTGCTGCGAGGCCTTCGATCTCGCAGGCGGATTTGCAGAAGAGGTATCAGAGTGCCGTGGTTGATGCGGCAACGGCTGAGCCATCCGAGATTTCGAAAAACCTTGTGGCAATTGTTCCCTCAAACCCGAAGCTGATCTGGAAGAACAAGGGCGATGCCGAGAACGCACGCATACTCGTTGTCACCTGGACAAGCTATAACGGTTATGACGACAAGATCGGCCAGCCGGTTCCCCTTTCAAGAGAGGTGTGGGTAACAACCGCGCCGGAGATCAAAAACTTCTGCAAAACCCTGAAGAGGGAGAGAACACTGCGACTGGAACAGCTTCTGGGGCTGCCGCCGAAAGCCGGAAAGACAAAGTTTGTAGAGATGTGGGTCAAGCCAGGCGACCTCTTCAGGCCGAGCGCCGACCCGGAGATCAGCGACAACGAAGCCGAAACAGCATTCCGGACAGCAAACCGCTTTGTAACGGTGAGCGCCGACTATATCAAGTGGTACACCGACCTGCAGCAGCAGTCATACGGAGCAAACGGATATCCCTGGACACGCCTCGGCTACACCTACGACTGGGGAACCAGCCGCCGCCACATCGGCCTCAGCGAATTCGTCATCATTCCGGGCTCCACCGTCGAAATAAATTCAATTTCTTCCACAATGGAATATTAATGGGACATACAGAGGAGGAGAGAAACCGTGATTACTGATACAGAACTGAAAATAAAGGGTGTTGACTCCCTGATCCGTTCCCTCGGGGAAGTTGATGCGGAAAGATTTATCGCCCTCGTCATGAGAGAGCCGTTTGACTATACCAAATGGCGACGCACGCTCTGGATAGATAAAAGCATAGAAGAGTTGAGTGCGCAGGCTATGAAAGAGGAAAAAAAAGGACAGGGATAAAAAGATGTGTATTCAGCCATACTGTCTGGAAACAAAAAAAGGCACCGGGGTTGATTCCGATGCCTTTTGATGTTGAGTTTTTATTTAAAACCGCTATTAATCGTCATGAGCGGCTTGAGGGCGAGGCGGACGGAGCGGAGAAACCGGAATGTACACACGGTACATGAGGATTTCGAGCACCGCCCAACGAAGCCAATCGAACCGCGCAGTAGATTAATACTCGCGATTCAGCTTCCTATATACTCTTTCAGTACCTTGCTGTATGCCGACTGGCGGAGTCTGCGGATCGCTTTCTCCTTGATCTGGCGGACTCGCTC
Organism: Chlorobium sp. KB01; assembly: GCF_001975465.1. Taxonomy (NCBI): domain Bacteria; kingdom Pseudomonadati; phylum Chlorobiota; class Chlorobiia; order Chlorobiales; family Chlorobiaceae; genus Chlorobium; species Chlorobium sp. KB01. The sequence continues at coordinate 19,360 of NZ_MPJE01000109.1, read as the reverse complement.
GCGGGTGAGCTTGAACTTTTCGCCGATCTCTTCAAGGGTGAGCGGGTTATCCATGCCGATTCCGAAGTAGGAGCGAATGACATCAGCTTCGCGGGGTGCAAGCACCGAGAGCGAGCGCTCGACCTCAAGGGTGAGCGAGTCGCGATTCAGACCGTAGTCGGGCAGATGGCCGTCATTCTGGAGAACGTCAAGCAGACGGTTGTCATCACCCTGTGCGAACGGGGCGTCAACCGAAACATGCCGTCCGGCAATTTTAAGGGTATCGGCCACATCCTGCGAATCCATATCGAGAAGGGTGGCAAGCTCGCGGGTGTTGGGGTCGCGCTCAAACTCCTGTTCGAGCTGGCTGTAAGCCTTGCTGATCTTGTTCAGGGTTCCGACCCTGTTGAGCGGAAGGCGGACAATTCTTGACTGTTCGGCCAGCGCCTGCAGAATTGACTGGCGAATCCACCATACTGCGTAGGAGATAAACTTGAAACCGCGGGTTTCATCAAAGCGCTTTGCCGCCTTGATAAGACCGAGATTGCCCTCGTTGATGAGATCTCCAAGGGTGAGCCCCTGGTTCTGATACTGCTTGGCCACCGAAACAACAAATCTCAGGTTTCCCTTGATGAGTTTGTCGAGTGCCCGTTTTGCCCTCTTATACTCCGTCGTATCAACCGGCATATCAAAGCCATCCTTGATTGCCTTTGTCAGCTTCACCTCGTCTTCAGCGGTCAATAAATCGTATTTTCCTATCTCCTGCAGGTAACGATCGAGAGAAAGGCTCTCGCGATTCGTAATCTGTTTGCTTATTTTAAGCTGCCTCATGTATCTCCTCTCCTTGCGAACTTCAACGATTTAAACCTGAACGGCCGATTACCTTTAATACAAAACCGGCAAAACTGCAAGATATCATTTACGATTGATTATTCTAAACAAACCTCGTTTTTCTTCTCTCCTCTCTCCATCGCTCAACAGAGGCCCTCTCTGGAAGCTCTATTTATTGTCGTGAGCAGACACAAATTAATCACTGAGAACTTCAAGATTACTCTTCAGCTTCTCCAGATTATCCTCTGCATCCTTCAGCTTCTGCCGCTCCAGCTCAACAACCTCTTTCGGGGCATGATCGGCAAAACCGGAATTCGAGAGCTTTTTGACAAGCGCGCCAACATAGTTCGAAACATTTGCGATCTCTTTCTGCAGCCGCGCCCGCTCCTTGTCAAACGATATCAACCCTTCAAGCAGCACAAATAGTTCATTACCATCAACAACCGAACCCGCTGCATGTCGAGGCCGTTCTGCATGCTGAATGATCCCGGGACGGCACTGGGCAAGTGATGCAATCAGCGCTGTTTCAGCCTCGAAAACCTCCCTGTCGGCATCGCTGCCCGGCCTGAGCTGAACGACAGCCTCAACATTGTGGGGTACTCCGAAGAGGGAGCGAAGGCTCCTGATCTCGGAAACCACCTTCTGGATAAGCGTGAAGCTGCCGGTATCAATTCCGGCGAGCACCGTATCGGCAACCGGCATGGAAGAGGATGCAATACTCTCCTCCGACGGACGGGGAAGGATGTGGTGCCATATCTCATCGGTAATGAAGGGCATCACCGGATGAAGCGCTTTGAGCGTTCCCTCAAGTACATAAACGGCAAGGCATACCGTCTCCTGTGCCTCCCTCTCCGTCAGAGTGCCTGAAAGCCTGACTTTCATGGCCTCAAGGTACCAGCCGCAGTAGTCACTCCAGAAAAAGTCATAGACATTGCGGACAATATCATTGAGACGGAACTGTGCGAAGGCGGTGTGATAGCGCTCGAGCATCCCGTGATAACTTGCAAGCAGCCACTCTCCTGCCAGGTCGTTTTTAACTGAACGGGGATCAAACTCCCGGTATACGGTGGCAAACGCATCCGAATCAGCGAAATACTTCTCCCGATGCATGAAGACCAGACGGGTGGCGTTCCAGATTTTTGTAGCGAAATTTCTGCCCAGCTCACACTTCTCCTCGCCAAAGAGCACATCCTGGCCGAGAGGGGCAATATAGATGATGGTGAAACGGAGCGCATCGGTGCCGTAGGTATCGATCACCTTGAGCGGATCGGGCGAGTTGCCGAGCGACTTGGAGAGCTTGCGCCCCTTCATGTCGCGGATGATGCTCGTCAGGTAAACGTCACGGAAGGGAACCTCGCCCTTGAAGTAGAGCCCGGCCATGATCATTCTGGCAACCCAGAAGAAGATGATATCGGGGCCGGTCACCAGCGTGTTGGTCGGATAGAAAGCCCTGAGATCAGCATTGTCACTGTGCTGATCGGTCCAGCCGAGGGTCGTCAGCGGCCAAAGCCATGAAGAGAACCAGGTATCGAGCACATCATCATCCTGCACAAGCTTGTCGGTACCGGCAAGGTGGCAGGCCTCCTCGTAGCTGGCGGCAACCCATACTCTCCCCTCGGAGTCATACCATGCAGGAATGCGGTGCCCCCACCAGAGCTGACGGGAGATGCACCAGTCGCGGATGTTCTCCATCCAGTGGCGGTAGGTGTTGATCCAGTGCGGAGGATGGAAGCGGATCTCTCCGTCGTTAACCACCTGCAGAGCCTTCTCTGCCAGAGGGGCCATCCTGACAAACCACTGCTCGGAGAGGTAGGGTTCAACCACAACATCGGCCCGCTCGGAGTATCCGACATTGTGCTCATACTCTTCAACCCGGACAAGGTTGCCGCTCTCTTCGAGATCCTTGAGAATTTTTTCACGTACATCAAACCGGTCCATACCTCCGTAACCGAATGAGTCGGTCATACGGCCATCCTTGCCAACCACGGAAATTGCCGTCAGGTTATGACGCTTGGCCACCTCGTAGTCATTGGCATCATGTGCCGGGGTAATTTTCAGGGCACCGGTACCGAACTCGATATCAACATAAGCATCAGCGATAATGGGGATATGCCTTCCTGCAATCGGCACAACCGCCAGCTCCCCTACCAGATCACGGTAACGGGGATCTTCAGGGTTGACCGCAATAGCGACGTCGGCAAGAATGGTCTCGGGCCTCACCGTCGCAATGGTAATGTATTGTCCGGGATGGCTGACCAGCGCATACTGCAGGTAGACCAGCTTGTCACGACGGGGCTTCATGATCACCTCCTCGTCGGAGAGAGCCGTCTGGGATACAGGGCACCAGTTGATGATCCGGGTTCCGCGATAGATCAGTCCGTCACGGTAGAGCGCAATAAAGGCATTGATAACCGCCGTCGAAGCGCTCTCATCCATCGTGAAAAGGTTGCGCCGCCAGTCACATGATATACCAAGCCGGCGAAGCTGGCGGAGAATAAGACCGCCATACTCATCCCGCCACTGCCAGACATGATCGAGAAACTCCTTTCGACCGAGATCGTGGCGGGTAACACCCTCTTTTTTCAGCTTTTTCTCCACCACCGTCTGCGTGGCGATACCTGCGTGATCGGTACCGGGAAGCCAGAGCGCCTCCCTGCCGGTCATACGGCTGTAGCGGATAAAGATATCCTGGAGGGTGTGATTCAGCACGTGACCGAGCGTCAGGCTGCCGGTAACATTGGGCGGGGGCATCAGAACCGTGTATGGCGTCTTCCCCTCATCAAGCACGCTCGTGCTTTCGGCGTGAAAGGTGCCGAGCGCCTCCCAGTGTGAACTTCTCCACCGCTCTTCTACATCGTGATGGTTATAGGTTTTCTCAAGATTGAAAGGGGTGGAGTGATCGCTCATGATGCAAATAATCGGTTACAACTGAAAGAGTTTTGGGCACCTCAATAAATCTGTTCCGCGATTCGATTACGTCGTTATCCCGACGTATCGGGATCGTACTCAAACCGCTTACGAAAATTCATAGAGGCGCCCTGATGGCATTTCAATCAAATTCTTCAGACTCTAAAAAAACTTCAGGGCCTCTAATAATCAATCTTTCTTTTCCGGCATAGGCCGTTTCTCAAAGACCGAATCAATGATGCCGTAATCAAGCGCCTCCTGGGCATTCATCCAGCGATCACGCTCGGAGTCCTCGCGTACCTGCTTGACATCCTTGCCGGTATGGCGGGAAAGCAGTTCATCAAGCAGTATGCGAATCTTCTCTATCTCACGCGCCTGGATGATAATATCGGTCTCCTGACCATGTGCTCCGCCTGAAGGCTGATGGATCATGATCCTTGAGTGAGGAAGCGAGGCTCTCTTGTCTTTGGCTCCGCTGGCAAGCAGAAAGGCGCCCATGCTTGCCGCCATGCCGACACAGACCGTCGAAACATCGGGGCGGATATACTGCATGGTGTCGTAGATGCCCAGACCGGCAGAGACACTGCCGCCAGGAGAGTTGATATAGATATAGATATCACGCTCGGGATCCTCCGACTCAAGAAAAATAAGCTGGGCCATGATGAGTCCTGCAACATGCTCATCAATACCGTTGCCAAGAAAAATAATCCGCTCACGCAGCAGTCTCGAAAATATATCGAATGCTCTTTCGCCACGTCCTGAAGTCTCTATAACCATGGGAACAAGCGAACTGTTTATTCCCTGTCCTATCGCTCCGGAATACATGGTTCTGGCATGGTGCTCAAAACCGAAATTGATATTTGCCATAGTTTCCCTGACGTTTGATTTAGGTTAATTTCGCAAAACAACCGGAAGAGATTGAAGATCAGCGAAGCGCTCACCTTTTTTCAATCCCTGATACAAAATTTTAAAATACATAGTGATAACAACAAATCAAGAACTCCGGTTCCAATTAGCAAAAAAGGATCCGTTTTCGCAAAAGGGGATCACTTGCGTATATTCACGCTTGGCATAAGGTGCCCATAACTTAATTTTTACTCTCCATGCAGGTACGACTCATTGCGGTTACCGCTCCGCTCATCCAGATTGATAACCAGCAGCTCACCCCTGAAGGGCTGATCGCCTACTGCGCAAGAGTATCAAGCCCTCACCAGGAGAGCACAGACTATCAGAAGCTGCTGACCTACTGTATTGCCCATAAGCACTGGAGCGTCTTTGAGATGGTTGACATGACGGTGGAGATTGTGACGTCAAGAGCCATCTCGCCACAGATCCTTAGACACAGAAGCTTTCAGTTCCAGGAGTTTTCACAACGCTATGCCCGGGCCCAGGAGATTGAGCGCTACCAACCACGTCGTCAGGACAGCAAAAACCGTCAGAACTCTCTTGAAGACCTTGACTGCGAAACAGTTGCATGGTTTGACGAGGCACAGAAGAGAGTCGCCCGGCTGACTCTTGAAGAGTATGACAGGGCTCTGGAGAAAGGGATTGCCAAGGAGTGTGCAAGAGTGCTTCTGCCGATGGCAACGCAGACAAAGCTCTATATGAAAGGATCGATACGAAGCTGGATTCACTATCTGGAGGTAAGAACGGATAGCAGTACGCAGAAGGAACACCGGGACATAGCCCTTGAAATCAAAAAGATTTTCATGGCACAGTTCCCGGTTACCTCAGCGGCGCTTGGCTGGAACTAAACCTTAAGCATATCGAGGAGCGACACCATCCGGCTTTTCAGCTCCTTGCGATGCACGATCAGATCGACAAAGCCGTGTTCAAGCAGAAATTCGGCACGCTGGAACCCTTCAGGAAGATCCCGCTTGATGGTATCGCGAATCACTCTGGGGCCTGCAAATCCGATAAGCGCTTTCGGCTCACTGACATTGATGTCACCGAGCATGGCAAAAGATGCACTGATGCCGCCCATGGTAGGATCGGTCATCAGGGAGATAAAGGGAAGCTTGCGTTCACTGAGCCGGGTCAGCCGGGCGGCAGTTTTGGCCATCTGCATGAGACTGAAAGCGCCTTCCATCATGCGCGCACCGCCGGACTGGGCAATAACCACAAGCGGAGCATCAAGCTCAAGGGACTTGTCAACCGCACGGGCTATTTTTTCACCGACAACAGAGCCCATTGAGCCGCCGATAAAGCCGAAATCCATAGCGGAGATAACAAGCGGACTGCCTCCGCACTCTCCGTGGGCATTGCGGCATGCTTCGGTTTTTCCGGTTTTTTCAATAATAGCCTGAACACGGTCCGGATATTTTTTGGTATCAGTAAAGGTGAGCGGATCGGCTGAACGGAGATGATCGTCAAATTCAGTGAATTTGCCGTTGTCAAGAAGAATTGAAAAATATTTATATGGAGAGATCCTGAAATGATGGCTGCACTCCGAACAGGTGAAAAGGTGATCTTCAAGCTGTTTTTTATGGAGCATCGCTCCGCATTCATCACACTTCCACCATAAGCCTTCCGGCATATCACGCTTGTGGGTCGTACGTATTGAAGGTTTTACCCGCTGGAACCAAGCCATTTTCTGAATTTGGACTAAAGGTTATACATTAAAGCTCAAGATATAAAGTCCGCATGAGATCTCAAAGGCAGCCTGAAAGAACCATCATTACCGACACATGAACAGGGAGCTTCACCATTGCTGAACGTCAGAAAACTTCTCTCTTCGGCTGCACTCGCTGCTGCTCTGCTCTCCATCGTGACAGGCACGGCCTTAGCCGCACCATCTCCGACCACTACACTCTATCCTGATACGCTTCGACTCCCGATGCACCGCCTCGCGCTTTTTCACGCCATGCGGCCTGCAAGAAAAACGGTCGGTCTGGCACTCTCCGGTGGCGGAGCAAACGGCATCTCGCAGATCGGCGTACTCAAGGCTTTTGAGGAGGAGGGCGTTCCGATTGACTTTATCGCCGGAACAAGCATGGGCGCAATTATCGGCGGACTCTACAGCTCGGGCTACACCCCTGCTGAACTGGAAAAACTTGCTCACACGCTGCAGTGGCAATCGATATTATCAATCAACGACGATTACTCCCGCTCAAACATATTCCTTGAACAGCAGCGTATCCGCGATCGGGCCACCATTGCGATTCGTTTTGACAAACTGAAACTGCTTATTCCAAAATCGCTGAGTTCATCGCAGGCAATGACCGAAACGCTCGACCAGCTCGCACTGAACAGCATCTATAAGGCGGATGGCAACTTCTCAACACTGCCGGTCAACTACCGGGCGATATCGACGGACCTGGTCTCGGGAGTGCGCATAACCATTACTTCAGGCTCCCTCTCTGAAGCGATGAGGGCGAGCAGCACCATTCCGATTCTTTTTGAACCGGTCAGGCGTGACGGCTATCAACTGGTTGACGGAGGACTCGTGGCAAATCTTCCGGTTGATGAACTTGATTCGGTGAACGCAGGGTATAAAATTGCTGTCGATACCCATGGTTCCATGTACTCCACAAGCAGTGAGCTCGACCTGCCATGGAAGGCTGCCGATCAGGCGATGAGTATCCTGACCAAACTGCAATACCCCGCACAGCTTCAAAAAGCCGATATCGTTATTACGCCTGATCTTGACAAGCACAAGGCTACCGATTTTTCTGATATCCAGGCACTTGTAGATGCCGGATATGCAAAAGGTAAATTTCTTGCCGCAACCATCAAGCGGAGTATAGAACAGAAAACAGGCCGGGGCCCGTCGATTGCCGGTTATAGCAAAACCGTGCTCTTCCCGAAAGAGAGCCCGGAATTCCGTGAACACTATCTCATTGTATCCGGCATCATCCGCAACGCAACCGATCCCTCACAAGCCCTTCATGAGCTGCTTGAAACCGACCTCTTCACAAGCGTTCACGCAGAACTTGACCATCACCGCAAAAAAGCAGTTTTTCATCTCGACCCGCTTCCGGGAATAAAAAAGGTTTTGGTAACGGGGGGGCCTGACAAGGCAGTTACACCCGAAGCGATCACAACCGCGTTCAAGCCGGTAACGGCATCACTCTATACCAACAGAGCAGGCTCCCGAGCACTTGAATCACTCATAAAACAATACCGGGAGAGAGGATTCAGCCTGGTAGCGATAGAAAGCACCTCCCTCGATGATAACGGGACACTGCTGATCAACCTCTCCTCGGGCAAACCTGACGGCATTGCCATAGATCAGAGCCGGAACATTACCGGAATAACCGCCATAAAGAGAGAGATCAAAATTGATACCACCAGAGCGCTCCGCATGGAGAAGGCAATTGAATCTGTCGATAACCTTTATGAAACGGGCTCCTTCAACAGGGTCTCCATCTCCCCGGAGTCTTCAGGCACTTCTGACAGTAAAAACAACTCCCGGCTTCGGTTTACCCTCGAAGAAAAACCCTCATCGGTCCTCCGGCTCGGGGTGCGTTATGATGAAACAAACAATGCCCAGATTCTGCTGGATGTGAGAAACGAAAACGTCGGCGGCACCACAAGCTCTGTCGGCGGCTGGCTGAAGGCAGGAAGACAGAACAGCCTCATGAATCTTGAGTTCAGCATCCCACGGATAGGTCCCTCACACCTGACCCTCTCCTCCCGTCTTTTTTATGGCCAGCATCTCTTTGAAATCCATAATCTCGAATTCTCCAGAGAGTTTTTCGGTGCCCACTCCAACGATCTGAACTATTATGGCATCCAGAAATATGGCATAAACACCGCATTCGGGGCGCGAATCAGAAAAAACGGTCAGCTCATGGTTGATCTTACCCTCCAGAACTCCCTCTCCTACGCTGCACAGCGGGGAGGCACCCTCCTGAAAACAGAAAGTACGGATATGCTCTCCTTCGGCACACAGTTTACGCTTGATTCAAGAAACAACACCCTGATTCCCTCATCGGGAAACTATACCAACCTCAGGTATTCCGTCACGCCATCACTGCAGGAGAGGGGTGATGTTGCCTGGCAGATATCGGGCGCCCACGAAGCAAACATTCCGCTCAGGGATAACACCACCCTGCAGCTCTCGGCGCTGATAGGTTTGAGCAGCAGCTATACACCGCTCTCGGAGAAATTTTTCCTCGGCGGACCCGGTACAACCTACAGCCGCCGATTCATCGGCTTGCGTGAAAACGACCTTCCGGGTAACAATATGGCCTCGGCAGGAATCCATATCCGCTACAAACCCTCATTTGTCCTGCTCTTCCCGACTTCGTTCATTCTGCACTACAATGCGGGAAATGTATGGGAAAGCCGGAGTGATATCGATCTGAGCTCACTCATCCATGGAGCCGGAACCAGTATGATTTGGGAGACCCCTCTCGGACCGGCAAGATTTACCCTCTCAAAGGCATTTGCATTTCTTGAAACAGTTCCCGGCTCCGTACCCTCATCACTGAGATTCTCCGACACCCTTTTTTATTTCAGTCTTGGTCATGACTTTTGAGTCGAACTATTTTGTATTTTTACACGCCGGCAGGAGTTGCGGTACTACGACAATTTTCACTTCATAACAAAGGAAACCTGTAGCGTGGAGAGAGCGAAGAGACCCCATATTCTGGTCTGTAACGATGACGGCATTGAAGGCGAAGGGATACACGCGCTTGCTGCGGCAATGAAAAAAATCGGCAGGGTCACCGTGGTGGCTCCTGCTGAACCACACAGCGGGATGAGTCATGCCATGACACTCGGTGTGCCATTGAGAATCAAGAAATTTTTCAAAAACAGCCGTTTTTTCGGCTACACCGTCTCCGGAACACCGGTTGACTGTATCAAGGTTGCACTCAGTCATATTCTGCCTGAAAAACCTGACCTGATCGTCTCCGGCATCAACTACGGCAGCAATACGGCAACCAATACCCTCTACTCCGGCACGGTAGCCGCGGCACTTGAAGGGGCAATTCAGGGAATAACCTCTCTGGCTTTTTCACTGGCAACCTATGAGCATGCCGATTTCACCTATTCCGGAAAATTTGCACGCAAACTGGTAAAAAAAGTGCTGCTTGAAGGCATTCCTCCGGACACCGTTCTCTCTGTCAATATTCCCAATGTACCGGAATCCCTGATTTCCGGGGCTGTTATCACCCGGCAGGGTCGATCCCGATGGGAGGAGAGTGCCATTGAACGAAATGACATGTACGGCAATCCTTACTACTGGCTGAATGGCACCCTTCGCTTGCTTGATAAGGATATACGCGACGATGAATTTGCCGTGCGGCAGAACTATGTGGCTATCACACCGATCTCCTGTGACATGACCAACCACAGCCTTATCGGCACCCTTGAACAATGGAACCTGCAAAAATAACAATGTGAACACCTTTCTTCTCGACTACCGCCATATCCTGACACCAAAGAAGGGATTTTCAAAGCTTTTCCGCGACTATACCTCAGAGGGCCCTGAACGTGCCGCCCTGATTGCCGACTGCTTTCACCTTGACTACCAGAAGGAGTCGGACTACTACCGTCAGCTCGGCATGCTCGGATCGAGAAGGTTTGACCGGGATACCCTTTCCGCCATGCTTTCGCGACAGAATACCCGCTTCGGCTGCAATGAGCTTCACCTCAGGGAGATCGAAAAGCTCCGCTCACCGCGATGTATGGCCATTGTAACCGGTCAGCAGCTCGGACTCTTTACCGGACCGCTCTATACCATCTACAAAGCCCTCACCGCCATTGTGTTTGCCGAACGCCAGAAGGTACTCTTTCCCGAATATGACTTTGTACCGATCTTCTGGCTCGAAGGTGAAGACCATGATTACGAAGAGTCTGCCCATACCGCGCTTTTCTCGGAAAACAGGGTGACTCATTTCCGCCAGGAGCCCTGGCGCCGGATGGCGGACCAGATGGTTGCCAACAGCTCTTTTGGAGAGGATATCAGCCGCACCGTCGAGGAGTTTCTCCTGCTCCTGCCGGACTCCACACACAAGGAGCGTGTTACAAAAATTCTTACGGAGTGCTATTATCCCGGAAATACCTTCGAGATGAGCTTTGCATCCACCATGATGCTGCTCTTCAGCGATCACCCCCTGATACTGCTTTCCACCCAGGATCCCGATTTCAAAAGGCTCTCCGCCAATATCTTCCTGAAGGAGCTCTCAACGGCACCGGCATCATCCTATAATGTAGTTGCCCAGAGTTCCCGGCTTGAAAATCTCGGCTATGCAGCCCAGACAAAACCAAGAAGCGTCAACCTCTATTTTCTTAACACACACGGTCAGCGTCAAAAAATCGAGCACGGCTCAGACGAATCCTTCTCGATTACCCCCGACAGACAGCGCTACTCAAAACACCAGATGCTTGAGCTCTGTCAGGACCATCCGGAACAGTTCAGCCCCAATGTGGTTCTCCGGCCGATTGTCCAGGACTATGTTCTGCCGACATTTGCAACCATTGCAGGCCCCGGGGAGATAAGCTATCTGGCACAGTACCGTAAAAATTACGAGCACTTCGGCATCAGCATGCCCTTTATCATTCCGAGAGGCAGCTTCACGCTCGTAGAGCCAAAAATCAGCCGCATTATGGACAAGCTGCTTCAGGTAACCGGCAAACCCGGATTCTCACGAAAACAGATATACAATGCCGTCTTCAGCGACCTGCAGCAGCTGAAAAAAAATGCGGTCGGTATAGCTGAAAATCCTCAGCTTGACGCCCTGTTTGAACAGAGCAAGGAGGAGATTCGCCGGACATTTGCCGCCCTCAGGCCAATACTCTCCAAGATTGACCCGACCCTTGAACCGCTTCTTGCGGCATCAACCGTTCAGTCAGAAAAAATTGTCGAAGTCATTGAACAGAAAGCCTGGAAGGCAAGCCGAAGAAAGCATGAGGAGCTGCTTGAGCAGATCCTTAAAGCTGAGACATCGCTCTTTCCGGAAGGAGTACCCCAGGAACGGTTGATCAATATTTTCTACTATCTGAATAAATACGGCACGGAATTGATTGATACCCTGAAAAATCTGCTGAGCGGGCACTCAACAGAGTCACATATTATTGTCGAACTGTAGGCAGCAGGGCTTCACGCAAGGGCATTATACCGACACGGCGGGACTCTGTGCGCCTCGCCTTCAAACCGTGCATGACAGCTTGTAGCGCTGTTCATAAAACAAAAGCTGCTCACCCCTCCTTCTGATCCTCTTTCTGCAGGATGTGACAGCATTTGCAAACCATGACCTGAAGCTCTTCATTGGCGGCCTCTTCACAGATTCTGTTCACTGCGGCCTTGATCTCCTGACGGTATGGCCTGCTTTTTTGTGATTGCTGCCCCCGTTTTTTATGAATATACTGTGAAACAGCAGCAGGAGTCACACCAAGTTTTTTTGCCGCCTGGGACTGGGTCATGCCGCTTTTCACCAGCTCGATGGCAAGGTCGGCCCTGATCTGCGGAAGATGGTACCAGACAGCTTTTTCACAGGGAAATATCACGATAAAAAATCTTGAGAATTAAAAAGAGATCAGAGAAACCGCTTACCGGCTTTCAACCATGAATTACTCCATAAAAACCATCGCCAGCTGGACGGTTCTTCTGCTCATGATAATACAATTTATACCGTTACGACGCATCAACCCTCCGGTACAGAGCGATCTTCAGGCACCATACGCGGTAAAAAACTCTCTGAAAAAGGGCTGTTATGACTGCCACTCCAACGAAACCGCTTGGCCCGCTCTTGGCTATATCGCACCTGCCTCCTGGCTTATATCCGGCAGTGTCAACTCCGGACGCAATGTTCTGAATTTTTCACTCTGGAACAATAATAAAATTGAAGAAACCGGCCGGCTGAAAAGAAAAATCATCACCGTCCTCTCTCATGGCCGGAATCATCAGAACCTCTACTACACCCTGAAACCGGAAAAGGCATTAAACCCGAAAGAGAGCCTTGCCGTGGTGAGCTGGCTTGACTTATCGTACTGATGAGCCTGAAACCCGGAACTAAAAATTAAGCGCATAGCCATCAGGATAAAACCCTTTGATGATCTCCACCACCGCTTCCGGACTCTCTTCGAGATAGATAAATCCAAGATCCTCTTCGCTGATATAGCCTTTCTCCTGCAGCATGGTCTCCTTGATCCAGCGGTAAAAACCATCCCAGTAGCTCTTCCCCATCAGAATGACCGGAAACCGTTCGCTTTTGCCGGTCTGAATCAGTGTTATGGCTTCCGATACTTCATCGAGGGTTCCAAAACCACCCGGCAGGGCTATGAAGGCCTGCGCATATTTCAGAAACATCACTTTCCGGACAAAAAAATATTGAAAGCTGACCAGTTTATCCTGATCGATATAGCGGTTTGGATTCTGCTGGTTGGGAAGCTTGATATTGAAGCCGATGGATACGCCTCCGGCACTCTGCGCGCCCCTGTTCGCTGCCTCCATAACCCCCGGCCCTCCGCCGGTAATCACCGCAAACCCTTCGGCGGCAAGCAGTGTTCCGAGCTTCTCGGCCAGGAGGTATTCAGGGCTGCCTTCAGCCACCCTCGTAGAGCCGAAAACGGTTACAGCCGGACCGGCATCGGACATCGTCTCAAAACCGCTGACAAATTCCGCCATAATTTTGAAGACCCGCCACCCGTCAACCATGAAATCGCTTTCACGGCTAAACCCTGGTCGTTTCGATACAGAGAGCCCGCGTTTTTTTCCTTCATCCTCTGAAGAACCTGGTGCACCTGCCATACGCTTCAACTCCTTTCAGCCGGATACTACAGTTCAAGAAAATTTCTGATGATCTTTTTCCCTTCGGCAGTCATGATCGATTCGGGATGAAACTGGACGCCATAGAGCAGAAACTGCTCCGAATCCATTCCCATAATGACCCCATCCTCTGTCCAGGCCCGGATGGCAAGGGTATCAGGAAGTGTCTCCCGTTCAACAATAAGCGAGTGGTACCTGGTAGCAACGAAAGGATTGTCAACCCCGGCAAAAATCCCCCGGTTGTCATGATAGACCAGAGAGGTCTTGCCATGCATGATACTGGCCGCACGCACCACCTTTCCGCCAAGCGCTGCACCGATTGACTGGTGACCGAGGCATACTCCGAGAAGAGGAATGCGACCCTTCACTTCGTGAATCAGAGGCACTGAAACGCCGGCGTCATCAGGAGTACCCGGTCCGGGAGAGATCACAATCTTGGCCGGAGATCTTGCTATAATCTCCTCGACAGAGAGTTCATCATTGCGATAGACCTCAACCGTTTCACCGGACTCTCCGATATACTGAACAAGATTATAGGTAAATGAATCATAGTTGTCAACAACAAGAATCATGGATATCCGCTTAAACGTTATACAAATAGCTGAAGTGTACGTTCCGTTCCGGCGACAAAACGGAACATGGCCTCATAAGCGCTGCTCATCACAACCTGGCGGCGCTCCATGACCTTTCTTGCCGTCTGAACAGCCCGCTCAATCTCATAGGGGACAAATCCCCTGTGACCACCCCAGGAAAAAGAGGGCACCTCTTTCGGGGGAAACCCTCCATCAAAAACATTTGCCCCGGTTCCGACAACGGTTCCGGTGTTGAACATGGAGTTGATGGAGCTTTTACAGTGATCCCCCATCAACAGTCCGAGAAACTGCAAACCGGTCATCTGTTCGCGGCCATTGAGCAGAAGGGTGATCCGGCTGTAATTATTTTTAAGATCGCTTGTATTGGTACCCGCCCCGAGGTTGCACCATGACGAGATATAGGAGTGACCGAGAAAACCATCGTGCTGTTTGTTGGCAAACGGCTCGATAATGGAGTCTTCAACTTCTCCTCCGATTCGGGAGGCGGTCCCGATAAAAACATTGCTGTATATTTTAGCGCCGATTTTAGCCCGTGACCAGGGGGACAGAAAAACATTCTGCATCAGCACGGCCTGCGGATCCACAACCGCACCGGCACCGATGGCAACAAAACCATCATCGGCATCAAGCACCGCACCGGCGCGGACAACCGCACCGGGACCAACATAGATATTTGAACGGTTAACAATAGCGGCCGCCGGGTGAACATCGCCTTCAATACGACCAAGTTCGAGGGTTGCGGCGTCCCGCTGCAGTTCATCGGTGTGATAGGCAATAACATCCCAGATGTTGCTGATCAGCCTGAACCCCGTAACCGCCTCCGTAACAAGCTCGGCAGCAATCCTGCGGGTGTCGATGAGGTCCGGCATCATACCGGATTCATCGGTAATGAGACTCCTCTGCACCCGGGCAAAGAGCAGATCACTGCCCTGCATATAACCCCTGCCCGATTCAAGGGCACCATCAATAATTATCCCGGCAGCAGTCTCCTCACAGACCAGCCGACCGTTGACCAGAAGCAGATCATCCTCGACCACTCTGTTGATAACACATTCGGGGTGCTGTTCAGCATAGAACGGGGCAAGATAGCGGCGAAGATGCCAGCCAAGCGTCACCTCACCCCGGGTGAAGTGCTCAAACTTTTCGCGAAGAGAGCGAAAACCGGTATGGAGGCCGTAAACCGGCTTGAGATTGACAAGCGGCTTCAGTTCATGAACCCTGGTGTCTTCAAAAATGATAACCTGCATTCTGCAAAGGGCGTATTTTACTATTTACCGTCAGGATATTTACAGCAGCTCGTGTTACTCGATAGTGTGCAGGTAACAAAACTGTGACAAGAACGCGGCAAAAATTCGAGAAAGAAAAAACGGCTGCTGATGGTAAAGGGAAATTCAACAAACCGTAAAGTAAACAGAAAGCCAAAAATGAGGCTATTGACTAAGGTACGACAAATAGAGAAAGTTTTGCAATTCGAGCACATCGGAAGCTGCCGAAAGGAACGCAAGACGTTACACTTTTTTGGGCTCAGAGTCCTCTGAAAGGTCACAGAGCATCGTGATGCCATTTGGCACGACCGATATGGCAACCCTGCCATGAATGTCATCATAGACCTCCCCGTCCATATGCATGACATCGGGCTCCGTCAGTGTGACGTCAACAGCTTTCGCCTTGCAGTAAATCACTTTAGGATCGTTGATCTGGGTTCCGTTGAGGTATTTGAACACGTAGGGGAAAAACTCGAGTTTCGTGATCCCCTTGAGAATACAGACATCCAGCAAACCATCCGTGATTTCGGCATGCGGTGCAATCCGGAACTTCCCGCCCTCAACTTTGCCATTCGAAACCGAAAAAGCAAAAACCGGCTCATCAAGCTCCAGAACAGAGTTTTCAAGCGTGATGGTAATCTTCATTTTCGGTGCCGAATAGCCTGCAAGCACTGTCAAAAGCGCGTAGAGGTAGGCAAGCTCTCCTTTCAGCCAGGGCGCACCCTTGACACTCTTGGCCACCCTGCCGGTAAAACCGATACCGAGGGAGTTGATGAAAAAGCGGTGATCGGAATTTGCGAATGCCACCCTGCCGAGATCAACCTCCCGGCTCCCGGATTTAAAAAAATGGCTGATGCCACGCCGCTGCTTCCTCTCAGGATTCAGGGTTTTGATAAAATCATTACCCGACCCGAAGGGCAATACCCCGACCGTACACCCTTCGCCGGCAACAGCATTGACTACTTCATGAAGGGTACCGTCACCACCGCAGGAAATGATGCTGGTACGCTGACGGTGTTCGGCACGGGCAATCACTCCTGCATGGCCTGCATGAGTGGTTCTGACCATCACGGACTCCTGACTTTCAGTCACAAGGGCTTCAAGCCATGCTGACTTTCGGGAGGCCCGGCCCTTGTCAGCAGCGGGATTGAAAATAAAAAGGTAACGGGAACGGTTCGTCATCCTGAGTACATAAAAAAATCATCTGAAATTCAACTCCTCCCGGAGTGCTGTGCAAGATACGGGTAATGCTCGAACATCCGCTCAAGAATCTGTTCACATGCGGTAGAGAGATCCTCTGCGACACCTTCAAACTCCCTGAAGGTACCGTAATAGGGGTCTGCAACCTCGTCACCGGAACGGCCCTCAACAAACTCCAGAACCCTGTGTATCCGGGGCTGCTCATGAGACGGAAAAAAAGTGAGGATCTCCTCATAATTCTCGTGATCCATGGTAAATATCCAGTCAGACTCATGCAAATCAAGCTCACGGGCACCACGGGCCCGCACTGAAGATATATCAATCCCAAGCGGCTGGAGCACCGCTATGGCACGATCATCAGGCGGGGAACCCTCCCGGTAACTGACCGTACCGGCGGAACTGACTGAAAAAAAGTGCCGGAGATCATGTCGATCAAGCAGATCACAAAAAACACCTTCCGCCATTGGAGAACGGCAGATGTTTTCATAGCAGATAAAAACAACCCTGATTTTATTAATAATATTTTCGTTTTATTATTCAGACAAGATGATTTCTTGCAATAAGAAGAACAAGCACTCTGCTGCAGGTAACATTACATGCAAGTATGAATACAATATCTTGCAAAAACAGGAAATACCGGCACTGCTCATGAAGCGATCCGCTCTACGATATCAACATGAAACGGGTGCTGTCTATAACAAACAGCGCGCAGATCACCGGCATGAAAAAACCTCAGGGGGAGTTTTGATAACAAGCGTTTTGGACTGAAACATGAAAAAATGCCCGGTATCAAAATTGCCCGTACAGGAAAAACCTGAATGGATCTCTCCGCATAGTGAAGATGGCTATAACACCATATTCAAGTGCATCGGACACGATATTGTGCAGATGTCACACCATGCAAACAGGGATATTACTCTTGCCAGCATTAAAATCAAACGGTTTCAGGATGTGCTCACTGATCTTGAGCTGACCGATAAACCCCTCTATATCATTGCGGACTTTGAACATGTAAGAGCCATAGCATACAGGTACAAAAAAGATATGCTCAACTTCAGCTACAATTGGGGCCGCAATATCCGGCTGGTCGTACTCTACAACATACATTCCGATATCGCAATTGAGATGGAAACCTTCCAGTCTCTTTCTTCTGAAAAAACCAGACTTCTCTGTGCTGAAAACTATAGAAAAGCCATAGAGACCGTGCTCTCCTTCAAATCCGGCAAACCCTTCCCTGCCTCTGTGGAAAGCAGCAAGGACAAAAGCTATGAACTGCTCAAAAACGAGTTTCTCGCCGTTACAGTCCGTATGAGTCTCCTGCAGATGACAAACCAGCAGATCAATATACCTCCTGCTGAAAACAGCCTTCATCCTTTTTTCAGGGCAATTAAAAGCCTGCAAAGTGATCTGCATGCCCTCAACAAAGAACATCAGCTGCAGCTGGAACAGTTGAAAACCGAATATGAAGAACAACTATCCAAAACAAATATCCGGTTGAACGCAGAGATCGAACTGAACAGACAAACGATCTGTAATCTCGAACAGGAAAAAAGCTCCCTGAAAGGAAAAATTGCCGTTCAGGAGATTGAGCTCAACAGGGTATCCGCAGCTGTCAATAAAAACAGCACGGTGGCCGAGAAGCTGTGCAGCACCATTCATATCCTTGACATTGACCCTGAAGTAAAACAAAAGATGTTAACGCATTGCAGGGCACTGATTGCAGCGGAAACATTTGAAACACGTTACGTCAATCCGCCGATTGACGTAACCGATTCAGAATTTCTTCTGCAACTTCAGAAAAAATACCCCGGTCTTAATCATCGGGAACTGAGGCTCGCACTGCTGGTAAAAATGAATTACAACAATACGCAGATTGCCCGTACACTCGGCATATCAAAACGCGGTGCTGAAAGCATCCGTTACCGTATGCATAAAAAACTGGGCATCAAAAAACACCAGTCAATCAAGAACTGTCTTCTTGAGATTACAGCACCATAACATCCATCCACTCAACATTGACGATCAGTGGCGTATAGCCTCCAGAGCGGCTCTCACGGAAATACCGGATAAAGTGATACTTAATGGCGTGAATATCTTATAAAGAAGAGTACTTTTTAAAAAAAAGTGTAAAATATGTTCGTTTTAATGAATTTATTACACATATTACACTCACCAACACGTCAAGGCGAATGGCTGTAAAATAAATAAAGACGCAGCCGGTTGGGTCCGGGATTTGAATCTTTGAGCGTTATCGTGACAGATCAAGTCGAACATTGAAAAAAAACCAGATACGTATTACAATGACTACCCATGCAGAACTGAACAAAAAGTCCACTCTCGAATTCGAAAAAGAGATCGCAGAGCTTAAAACCCGGATTGCCACACAGGATATGGAGCTCACAAGAGTCTCGACCGCAATCGCAGAGAAAACCACAGCCCTCCGTAATCTGCTCGACCAGATATACGCGCTGGAAATAGATACCAATATCAAAAGGGAGATGACCGACTCTTGCCTGAGCCTGATCGAGACTGAAACTATTGAAAAACGGCTGAACATCGAACTGACCGAGTCAGACTCTTTCTTTTTATCCAGGCTTCAGAAAAAACATCCCAACCTCAACCAGCGTGAACTGAGAATAAGCCTGCTGGTAAAACTTAACTACGACACAAGGGAGATTGCCCGTTCTGTCGGTATAACGACCAGAGGCATGGAAAGCATCCGCTACAGAATGCACAAAAAGCTTTCCCTTGGAAAACACCAGTCAATAAAAACCTACCTCTCCGATTTCGCTGTATCACTGTAGGGCACTCTATTAATTGTCGTGAGAAGCCCGAGAACAAGGCGGACGGAGCGCAGAAACCGGAGT
>NZ_MPJE01000108.1:0-18065 GCF_001975465.1 Chlorobium sp. KB01 | reverse complement strand
CGGACAATTTCGCCTGTCACCAGATAGATCACCTCACGGGCAATCATGGTGGCATGATCAGCCATACGCTCGATGTAGCGGGAGATGCTCAATGCGGCCATAAGCTCATCGACAGGCGAATCAGGACTTTTCATCAACAGGGTAACCCTTTTGAAGACCGTGCGGTGCATCACATCAATCTCTTCATCCAGGGCACACACCTGATCAGCAAGCCGTCTCTCCTTTGAGATGAAAGCCTGAATGGATTTTTTCACCATCTCGCCCGCATGTACTCCCATCTTTTCAAAATCAAACGATTCAAGCATTTTGGGACTGATTTGCGGCATACGGTCGATAATGTGAACGGCCAGGTCACCGATACGCTCAAGATCATCATTGATTTTTATAATGGTGACTATGGTACGCAAATCTCTGGCCACCGGCTGCTGCAGGGCAAGAAATGCCAGACAGCGCTCTTCAAGCCGTACCTCGGCTGCATCAATCTCGTCATCGACCAGCCTGATACGGCGGGCACTCTGTTCGTCCTGGTGCTTGACTGCATGCAGAGCATTGAAAAAGTTCTCAAGCACCTTGTCGGAAAGTTGTACGAGAACAAGCGAGAGCTCTTTTATAAGTTCATGAACCGGGCGGTCTGACATAGGAGTGAATAGGTTTCGTTAGCTGAATCTTCCGGTGATATAATCTTCGGTCATCGAATCCCTGGGATTGGTGAAGAGCTGTGCGGTTGAAGCGTGCTCGACCAGCGACCCCTCATAGAAAAACATGGTGTAATCCGAGACCCGTGAAGCCTGCTGCATGTTGTGGGTCACAATCATGATGGTATAGCTGCCCCGCAGCTCCTGGATCAGATCCTCTATTTTAGCCGTAGCTTTCGGGTCAAGCGCCGAGGTGGGCTCATCAAGCAGCAGCACTTCAGGCTCAACGGCAAGCGTACGGGCAACACAGAGTCGCTGTTGCTGGCCTCCGCTGAGACCGAGGGCATTCTTGTCGAGCCGGTCGCACACCTCGCTCCAGAGCGCCGCCTTTTTCAGACTCCGTTCGACAATATCTCCGAGAGTTTTTTTGTCATTTATACCATGCAGACGCGGGCCGTAGGCGATGTTGTCAAAAATGGATTTCGGGAAGGGATTGGGTTTCTGGAATACCATGCCCACCTTCTTGCGCAACAGCACCTCATCGGTATACTTCCCATAGACATCGTTATTGTCAAAGAGCAGGGCTCCGGTGGTATGACAATTTGGAATCAGGTCGTTCATCCGGTTTATGGAGCGTAAAAAGGTGCTCTTGCCGCAACCGCTCGGGCCGATTATGGCCGTCACATATTTTGAGAGAATATCGGCACTCACTCTCTTTACCGCCTCAAACTCACCGTAGTAGATCGAAAACTCTTTGGCTACAATGTGCGGGGTACCTCCACCGGTTATCTTCTTCCGGGCCGGGGGCAGATAGATCTCCCTGGTGGATTTCTTTACCGGTACATCCGGAGCTGTTACCGTAACATCATCTGTCATGGGCATTATTACTTTAGCCTTTTAATTTTTTGGAGATACGTGCTCTCAATACAATCGCCGAGAGATTCAGGAGCAGAACAATACTCACCAGCGCAAGCACCATACCGTACTGGACATGGCGGATCTGGGCGGCGGCTTCATGCTCACTGGCAAGGTTGTAGATGTTCCATGAAAGCGCCGGGGTCGGAGAGGAGAAGACATCGGCCAGACCAATCGCGGAACCGACACTGACGGCGGCGGTAAAGATAATCGGGGCGGTCTCTCCTGCTGCACGGCCGAGACTGATCACCCCGCCGGTCAGAATTCCGGGGAGCGCTGCCGGAAGAATCACGGTGGCAATGGTGTTCCATTTGGTTGACCCGAGACTGAGCGATGCTTCACGATAGGTTTTCGGTACGGCAAGTATCGCCTCTTCAGCCGCTCGGATAATGGTCGGCAGAATCATGATCGCAAGCGTGAGCGAACCGGCAATAACGCTTTTCGATTCGGACACCTTCAGGGTGTTGATAAAAAAAGCAAGACCGAACATGCCGAACACAATACTCGGCACTCCGGCAAGCGTGCTGTTTGCGCTGCGCAGCATGCTGTTGAAAAAACCGGATTTGGCGTATTCGGTAAAGTAAACCGCCGCAACAACACCAAGCGGAAAGGCAAAGAGCATGGCTCCGACGGCAAGGAAAAAGGTACCCTGAATTTCCGGCCAGATACCTCCGAAAATATGGGAGTCAACCGAGCTGTCGGTAATGAATCCCCAGTAAACCGTAAACTCCGGAAGCAGCATGTTTGACATGTTCTCCCTGACGTAGGGAAAGAGTTTGACAAGGGAGGTTCCTGCAAAGCTCTCACTGCGGTTTGCAAAGTACTCTTTCGACATGGCATTGGGATCGGAGTTATCCCATTTCGTTTCATAGAGCAGGTCGTGCAGCTTCTCCCCGGCTTTCTCCCACCGTGTCTGACCGTACTTGAAGCGGGTCAGCATCGGTTCAGGGTCACCCGGAAGAGGGCCGAGCAGTGCCTGCACGGCCGTTTTGACCTGCCCGTATTTCGGGCGGTACTCATCCTGGCGCTCAGGCGTCATTGCTGCCATTTCACTCTCGAACCCGGCAAGAATCTCGTAAACCTTTGCCCGGTATCGATCTGAAGAGGCGATCTCTCTCTCCAGCTCCCGGCTGTCACCCCGGTTGAACTCACTCAGCAGCATTTTGCGGTGCTCAACCGTACCGGTAAAAAACACGGCTCCGAGCCCGTTGGTTACAATCGGCACCAGCACGACCATCAGGGCGAGCGCCATAATGACAATTGAGCCGATACCGACAGCGGTGAACGAACGATCCAGAAGTTTCCTGGTTCCGAGATTCATAACAACAGGGTTAAATGAGCAATATGCGGCAGCTACACTCTCCGGAACCTACTGGCCGGAGAGGATTTTGCGCTGGCGCACCACAATTCTTTCACTGACGAGATTACAGATAAAGCTGATAACAAGCAGAAGCAGTCCCATGGCAAACAGGACGTGATAGCGGGCTGAACCGGTTACCTGGTCGGCCTCGCCCATATCACCGGCAATGGTCGCGGTCAGGGTTCTGATTGCTTCAAGGTAGTTGAACCAGGGCTCGGGAATGTGGGCCGAGTTGCCGGATGCCATCCAGACCACCATGGTTTCACCAAGTGAACGCATGATACCGAGAATGACGGCCGCAAGAATACCGCTGCTGGCCGCCGGAAGAATTGTTTTCACAATTGTCTCGGCCCGTGTGGCTCCGAGCGCATAACTGCCCTCACGAATATCACGCCCGACCGCCTGAAGGGCGTCTTCGGAAACACTGACAATGGTCGGCAGTGCCATAAAACTCAGAATAATGGAGACGTTCAAGGCATTGGTACCGGTCAGAATCTCGATGGCATGCAGAAGGGTGCCTACGCGATAGAGCAGCCCGGCCGAAAGCAGGCCGAAGAGGAGTACCGATAACAGGTTGAACAGTTTACGCCGCGCAGGGTCTTCAATACGGGTAGTCAGCAGGTCGGACAGGACAATAACAAAGAGCACCGCGAAGGGAGCGGCAAGAACCCACCAGGCCCACATCAACAGAGCGCCTCCTTTGTCCTGAAGCAGCGGAGCAAGAACAACGAGAGCAAAAAAACCGAACGCTACCGAGGGAATGGCGGCAAGCATCTCGATGACCGGCTTGGCATACTGGCGAATGGAAAACGGAAGAATATCACTCAAACATATTGCGGCAGCTATACCCATCGGAACGGCAATCATTGCCG
Source organism: Chlorobium sp. KB01 (assembly GCF_001975465.1). Lineage (NCBI taxonomy): Bacteria > Pseudomonadati > Chlorobiota > Chlorobiia > Chlorobiales > Chlorobiaceae > Chlorobium > Chlorobium sp. KB01. The sequence continues at coordinate 14,283 of NZ_MPJE01000108.1, read as the reverse complement.
AGCCGAGCGTCACCATCAGACTGCCATAGATAATTGATAGGGCACCGAATTTCCCCGGATCATCAGCCGGATACCACTCCGTAGTGGTAAAGAATTCGCTGAAGCCCCTCAGCTCAAAAAACGGGATGGCATCGCGGGCAACAAAATAAAAAATAAACAGGACGACAACGGCCACAAACGAGGCCAGTACCAGCAGAAGAAGCTCTCCTGCCCTGTTTACTGCCTTCTGTATGGTTCGCTTGCGGCTGCTTACCACAAAGGTGTTTGTGCGGTTCCGCTCACCGACCCTCTCTTCAGCCATAACGTTGCGTCTATTTGCTTGACTAATAATTCCTCGTCACAGGGCAATTGTTCCTGAAAGCACCTAATCTATGGGGTTTCATGCAAGGAACCAAAGGTTGTTATGTTACAAATTTGCAACAATTGCATAACGATGCAGAACAAAAACGCCGGTATCGTTGATGAACACCGGCGTCTTAAAAGGGAGTTGACTAACCATTTTAATAATCAGCGATTAACAAAGCCAAGCTCACTGATCATCCCCTTGCCTGCTGCTGTTTTCGGCAAATCGACAAACTGTTTGACCACCCCTGCCGGCTGACCGTTGGTATAGAAGTAGAGGGGTCTTGCTACCGGATAGCTGCCGCTCTTGACCGTTTTAACATCAGGCAGCACGCCATTAACAGCAACCGCTTTCACCGAACGGTCTACAAAACCAAGACCGAGATAACCAATGGCTGTAGGAGTTGAACTGACTCTGCTTTTAACAGAACCATTGCTTGACTGGGTTTCGGCACTCCCTTTGATCTGAACCCCTTTGCCTACAACAAGATCCTTGAATGACTCCGCTGTACCGCTGTTGGATTCGCGCTGAATAACCACAATATTTGCATTGGGACCGCCAATCTGCTTCCAGTTGGTAATGCGTCCGGTATAGATGCTGCTGATCTGGGCTTTTGTCAGCGCACGAACCGGATTGGAGGGATGAACAACAATTGCCAGACCGTCCATTGCCACAACCGTTGCAACCGGAGTTACCCCTTTTGTTCTTGCTGCGGCAAGTTCCGCATCTTTCATTGGTCGGGAGAGTGTTGCAATCGTGCACGATCCGTTGATCAGGCTTTTGGCTCCGTTGCCGCTTCCCGACTCGCTGACCGATACTCGAACCCCGTATTTTCTTGTAAAATATGCCGCAAATGATTTTGCAACCGGGCCGACAGTAGTTGAACCATCAAGTACAATAGTTTTTACAGGCGTAGCTGACCCTGCATCCGCAGTAAAAGAGAGAAGGGCAACAAGCAACAGTAATTTTTTTATCATGTTTCAAGAGTTTCTTTGATGATGTAAAGCTTTTTCAGCGCAAACACAGCGTCAGGTAAAAAAGGAGCGTCCAGGCATCCGGAAAAAAATGAAGAAGATGAGCTGACGCGCTTCAAGATAATTCCCTTCATGATAACATTGAAATTTAAATATCAGCAACACACTCCCGCGCTAAAAAGTGCGAACGCTCCATTATTAACTTTATCCGTATTCATGCATAACTGAAGAACAGGGTGCAGAGCGCACTCCTGCCGATCAATTGCAATAACGCTTGACAGTTGCCTATTCAGTCACTATTTTGAATCAGGAAACTTATGTTGAGGTTTTATTGTTTTTTTGCATTGTAACTGATAACTATTAATGACACTATGTATTTAGATCCGCTCTATTTTGTTTTTGCCCTCCCGCCGATGCTTCTCGGGTTATGGGCCCAGTTCAAGGTAAAATCCGCATTTAAAAAATACTCCAGGGTGCCAACCCGGAGCGGCATCAGCGGCTCTCAGGCTGCACGGCGTATTCTGGAACGCGGAGGAGTCGGTAATGTAACGGTTGAAGCCACTCACGGGATACTTTCCGATCACTATGACCCGCGCCACAAGGCTCTTCGTCTGAGCGAAGAGGTTTTCAGTCTGGCAAGTATAGCATCGGTAGGTGTTGCCGCTCACGAAGCCGGACATGCACTTCAGGATAAAACAGGCTATATGCCGCTGCAGTTGCGCGCCATAATGGGACCGGCCGTCTCTATCGGCAGCAATCTCGGTCCGATTCTTTTCATGGCCGGAATGTTCCTTGCCGGCACGCTCGGCACCACCCTTGCCTGGGCAGGGATAGCCCTTTTCGGCGCAACGGCACTCTTCGCTCTGGTTACCCTTCCGGTAGAGTTCGATGCAAGCAGCCGGGCAAAAGAGCTTCTTGTCTCCCAGGGAATTGTTTCAAGTGCCGAGATGAAAGGAATCAATGCCGTGCTGAATGCTGCCGCGCTTACCTATGTTGCCGCCGCCGCCCAGGCCATCATGCAGCTTGTCTACTTCATCTCCATCATGAACCGCAGGGACTCGTAGTATTATTTTTTGACTGTTTTCTTATAGGTTATATACGACATATAGGGCCTATAGGACTTATAGAAGAATAAAGAGGCTTTTGCGATGAGAGTTCAGGAAGTTTTTTTCAGAGCAATTTCAATTATAACCCCGTTCATCATTGAAAAACAGTTTTCGTAAAAAACCGCTCTCTCTGCTGCTTGAGGAGATGAAAAGCGAGCACCGGCTGCACAGGGTACTTGGACCGGTTGCCCTTACCAGTCTTGGTGTCGGCGCCATTATCGGGACAGGAATCTTCGTCCTTATCGGGGTTGCTGCTCATGATAAAGCCGGGCCTGCGGTAACGCTCTCATTTGCCCTTGCCGGACTGGCCTGTATATTCGCCGCACTCTGCTATGCCGAGTTTGCTTCCATGGTGCCGGTTGCCGGATCAGCCTACACCTATGCCTATGCAACACTGGGTGAACTGTTTGCCTGGATAATCGGGTGGGATCTGATTCTGGAGTACGGAGTTGCCTCGGCAACCGTTGCCCACGGATGGTCGCACTACTTCCAGGATTTCATCGGTATATTCGGCCTCGGGGTCCCCCTGCTCTTTGCCAAGGCACCGCTTGACTTTGATCCATCAACAGGGGTAATGAGTCTTACCGGTGCCTGGCTGGATCTCCCGGCTGTACTCATCACCTTTATCGTCACTGTTATCCTTGTCAAGGGCATCAGGGAGAGTGCCCGGTTCAATGCCGGGATGGTTATCGTCAAGGTTGCCATCGTACTGCTCGTCATCGTGCTCGGGGCAATGTACGTCCACCCTGAAAACTGGACTCCCTTCGCTCCGTTCGGCTATTCCGGTCTCTCCATCTTCGGCAAGACCATTCTCGGTGATGCGAGCCCTGAAGGCGCACCGGTCGGAGTCCTTGCCGGTGCAGCCATGATTTTCTTTGCCTATATCGGCTTCGACTCCATTTCAACCCATGCCGAGGAGGCGAAAAATCCCCAGCGCGACATCCCGATTGCCCTCATCAGCTCACTGGTGATCTGCACCGTCCTCTATATTGCAGTAGCCGCAGTCATCACCGGAATGGTCCCCTATAACCTTATCAGTATTGATGCTCCTGTTTCAAACGCCTTCAAGCAGGTCGGTATCGGCTGGGCCCAGTTTGTCATCTCCCTTGGAGCGATCACCGGCATCACCTCGGTGCTTCTGGTGATGATGCTCAGCCAGCCGAGAATCTTTCTGGCTATGGCCCGGGACGGACTTCTGCCGAAATCCTTCTTCGGCGCCATTCATGAAAAGTTCAGAACGCCATGGAAATCAACCATCCTGACCGGAGCGTTTGTTGCCATTCTCGGAGCACTGCTCCCCTTGCGGCTTTTGGCTGAACTGGTCAATATCGGTACCCTTTTCGCTTTTGTCGTCGTCTGCAGTGCAGTGCTCATTATGAGAAAAAAACATCCTGAAGCCGAACGCCCATTCAGGGCGCCCCTCGTGCCATTCGTTCCTCTTGCGGGAATTTTCACCTGCCTCACCCTCATGTTCTCTCTGCCAGCCGAGAACTGGATACGACTCATTGTGTGGCTGCTTATCGGCATGGTAATCTACTATTTCTATGGCCGCAAGCACAGCGCCCTGAACAACCTGAACCGATAAACGCAGCAGCATGAACCGCAATGTCTTTCTCATCACCGGAGCATCAACCGGTATCGGCGAAGCGACCGCCCGGCGAGCCGTTGAAGCCGGCTTCAATGTTGTGCTTGCTGCCCGCTCCACCGCAAAGCTTCAGCAGCTTCAGAGCGAACTCGGCTCCGCCCGCTCGCTTGCCGTCACCTGCGATGTCTCCCACTGGCAATCCCAGCAGAAGATGCTGCAAGAGACTCTCGAACGGTTCGGACGACTGGATGTGGTCTTTGCCAACGCCGGATTTTCCAAAGGCTCAACCTTTTTCGGCGGCGAAGATAAGGCTGAAGAGTGGAAGGAGATGGTGCTGGTCAATGTATTCGGTGCCGCTGCCACAGCCCGCCTGACACTGCCGGAACTGGTAAAAACCGGCGGTCACTTTCTTGTTACCGGCTCAGTGGTTGGTCGTACCACCTCCATCAGAAACCTCTACTCTGCCACCAAGTGGGCGGTCACCGGTATGGCCCAGGCTATCCGCAACGAAATGGCGGGAAGAGGAGTCCGCGTAACGCTGGTTGAACCGGGAGTTGTGGACACTCCCTTCTGGGACAACATCCAGAAACCCGATACTCCGGAACTTCAGCCCGACGATATTGCCCGGGCTGTCATCTATGCCGTGAGCCAGCCACCACATGTCGATGTCAATGAAATCCTTATTCGCCCGACCGGTCAGCCGAATTAAATCAAAAACCCAAATCATCATCAACATCAATGCTGATAACCTTTGAAGGGATCGACGGTGCAGGAAAATCAACACAGATAAAAAAACTTGTCAGCTATCTGGCCGACAGTGGCCGGGAGGTGCTGACCCTCAGGGAACCGGGAGGAACCGATGTTGCTGAAAAAATCCGTCTCATCCTTCTCGAAAGCCGCCACGAAATAAGCCCCGTCGGAGAGCTCCTGCTCTTTTCGGCAAGCAGGGCCGAGCTCATACATGAGGTCATCAAACCTGCACTTGCAGAACATAAAATTGTTATTCTCGATCGTTTTTTTGATTCCACAACCGCCTATCAGGGATATGGACGCGGTATCGACCTCGAGCTGCTCCGCTCTATTATTGCGATTTCAACATGCGGTATAACCCCCGATATCACCTTCTATCTTGATATCAAGCCCGAAGAGGCCCTCAGCAGAAAATTTTCCGCAAAATCGATTCCTCTCGCATTCGACAGCAGTGAACTGGACCGCATGGAGCGCTCGGGACTGCAATTCTATCAAAATGTCCGTCAGGGTTACCTCAATATCCTGAAAGAGAGCAACGGACGCATACTCTGCCTGAATGCCCTTGAGGCACCCGAAGAGATTCACCGTCGTATAATCGCACTGCTGCATGAGCGTATGCAAGCCTGAACTCCTCCTTTGGCACCGATCATACGCCTGAGGATTCAATTGTTACCGGAGTGTTATTTATCAAAGTTTTCTGAAGATTTTAAGCGGATTTTTGATTAGATTGCTATACACTTGATTACAAAATCGTCACCTCCTTATACCGGCCGCGCATGCACGAGAGTATTCTTAAAGAGCGTCATCTGAGCACCTATACATCCTCGATTACCTTGCAGGATATCAGAACGCTGAAAGAGCTTTACCAGCTCAAGGCAGAGACTCGCGAACTGCGGGAACCGATTGTCAAAAACATCATCAAGCAGAGGGTTGTCGGGCAGACCTGTGTAGAGTCACTGAAAAATGCGCTCTACTCTCTTGAGACTATCTATATCGATGATGACACCGGACACCGCCTGCTTCGACTTGACGGCATGAAGCAGATAGAGGTTGATCTGACCTATGAGATCAGGGAACTCCAGAAGGATATCTACTATCTGGAATACGGTGAAGACAAGTTCATCGATTACCTGGCCAAGTTCATGCCGGAATTCCGCTCCTATGTCAACAACGGAGTCAGGACACTCAGGGGAAAACAGTTCAACGCATTCATTACCGATCGGGACGGAACCACCAACAACTACTGCGGACGATACCGATCCTCGGTGCAGCCAATCTATAACTCGGTATTCCTTACCCGTTTTGCCAAAAACTGCTGCCGCTACCCTATCATCATCACCTCAGCTCCGCTTAAAGATTTCGGCATCCTCAACGTCTCGATCAATCCGAGCAATACCTTTGTCTATGCCGGCTCAAAGGGACGCGAATTTATTGATCTCAATGAAGATTTCAACAGCTTCCCCATTGATGAACAGAAGCAGAAACTGATCCGCCTCCTGAACGACCGGATGCTGGTACTGCTGCAGGATCCGAATTTCGAAAAATTCAACTTTATCGGTTCCGCCCTGCAGATCAAGTTCGGCCAGACCACGGTCGCACGGCAGGATATCAGCCGTTCAATCAAGGATGATGAATCAGCCGCTTTTCTTGAAAGGGTCAAAGGTGTAGTGCGGGAGATAGATCCAAGCGGCAGAAATTTCAGAATTGAGGATACCGGGCTTGATATAGAGATCATTCTGACCATTGATGGCTCCTCTGCAGAGGCACCGATCAAGGATTTTGACAAGGGAGACGGCCTTGCCTTTATCTGCAGCAAACTGGATATGGCCACCACAAAAGGCCCGCATCTTGTCTGCGGCGATACCCCTTCGGACATTCCCATGCTGAAAAAGGCAATGGAGATGTTTGATGATGTCTGGGCTGTTTTTGTAACCAGGGATGAGAAGCTCAGGCAGACCGTTGCCGATATCTGCCCCAACAGCTTTACTGTCCCCTACCCTGATATTCTTCTGACTATTCTCGGGCTCCTTTCACTATAATCACCTAATTTTTTTCACCGGTATGAGCAACCTCTTCAAAGGCGCGATTTTTGATCTGGATGGAGTGATCACAGGCACCGCAAAAGTACACAGTCTGGCATGGGAGTCCATGTTCAATTTTTTCCTGAAAAATCATGCCGAAATCAACGACGAACCGTACGTTCCATTTGATCCGGCTCACGATTATCACAAATATGTAGATGGCAAACCCCGCATGGAGGGCGTCAAAAGCTTCCTTGCCTCGCGCGACATCGAACTGCCTTTCGGGGAACTGGACGACAATCCGGAAAAGGAGACGGTTTGCGGCCTCGGAAACCGCAAAAACAGCCTCTTCACCGAAATCCTCATCAAGGAGGGACCGGAAGTCTACACCTCATCCGTCGAGCTCATCAACAATCTGATCGCAAAAGGGGTCAGAATCGGCATAGCCTCCTCAAGCCGCAACTGCCAGCTTATCCTGAAGCTCTCAAAACTTGAACATCTTTTTGAAACCCGTGTAGACGGTGAGGTCTCCATTGTGATGGGCCTTAAAGGCAAACCCAACCCTGATATTTTTGTAACCGCAGCCCGTAACCTCGGTCTTGAGCCGCACGAGTGCGTTGTCGTTGAGGATGCCATTTCGGGTGTTCAAGCGGGATCGAGAGGGAATTTCGGCATGGTACTCGGCATTGCCCGCGATATTGAAGGCGGAAAGCTGAAAGAAAACGGCGCCGATATTGTTGTCAGGGATCTGGCTGAAATAACCATTGAGGAGATCGAGCAGTGGTTTACCGAAGGACTTGAACATGAAGGGTGGAACCTGACCTACACCGAGTTCTCTCCCAAGGATGAAAAGCTGCGTGAAACACTCACCTCAACCGGCAACGGCTACCTTGGCGTCAGGGGAACCTACGAAGGTTCATCACTGTCACACCATCACTACCCCGGCACCTATATTGCCGGAATCTTCAATAAACTCCCCTCCGATGTACACGGTCAGACCATTTTCAACAACGACTTTGTCAACACACCGAACTGGCTGCCGATTGAGTTCAGAATCGGCGGAGGCGAGTTCATCGATCCTTTCGAACAGAAAATACTGAGCTATCAGCAGAACCTGTCGCTCTCCGACGGCTCCATGGAGAGAACGCTGGTCATACAGGACAATCTCGGACGACTAACCAAAATCACCAGCAGGCGGTTTGCGAGCATGGACGACCCTCACCGCTGCGCCCTGAAGTTCACCCTGAAACCGGTCAACTACAGTGCAACCGTCGAATTCCGCTCCGCGATTGATGGCAGGATCCAGAACAAGGGAGTTGCCCGTTACAGCGAACTCTCATGTGACCATCTTGATCACGTCGGCTCTGCCGCTGACCAGAAAAGCATGCTGCTGCATGTTCGTACCAATGTCTCTCACTATGAAATTGTTACGGCAGCCAGAACACGGGTTCTGTCGCATGGAAAGCAGATAGAGCCCAAACGCACGGTAATCAGCGAAAACCGCTACATCGGCGAACTGTTCCAGCTTCACTTGACACCCGAAAAAAGCTGCACCATTGAAAAACTGGTCACCATTCATACATCTCTCGACCACAACAGCCCGGATGCACTGAAAGCCGCCAGAGCAGCCGTTGAAAAAGAGGTCTCGTTCGATGCTCTGCTTGAAGCAAGCACCGTTGCCTGGAAAAAAATCTGGGCAAAGGCTGACATCCAGATTGAAGGCGACCGCTACAGTCAGAAACTGCTCCGTCTGCATACCTATCACATGCTCTGCACCGCATCACCCCACAACCCCTCTATTGATGCCGGTATGCCGGCCCGGGGCCTTAACGGTGAAGCCTATCGCGGCCATATCTTCTGGGATGAGATCTTTATTCTCCCCTTCTTCAACCGCCATTTCCCCGAGATCTCCAAAGCGCTGCTCATGTACCGCTTCAACCGGCTCGATGCCGCAAGGGAGTATGCCCGTGAGAACGGCTACAAGGGAGCCATGTTCCCCTGGCAGACAGCCGATGACGGCCATGAGGATACGCAGATCATCCACTTTAATCCCAAAAGCGGTCACTGGGGACCCGACCTCAGCCGTATGCAGCGCCATGTATCGATTGCAGTGTTCTACAACGTCTGGCGTTACATATACGATACGGGTGATACCGACTTCCTGAATGCCTGCGGTGCCGAACTGATGTTTGAGATTGCTCGGTTCTGGGCCTCCATCGCCCACCACTCTGCCGAGACCGGCAAATACCATATCGAAGGCGTTATGGGACCGGACGAGTTCCATGAAACCCTTCCCGGAAGCGGCAAGGAGGGACTGAAGGATAATGCCTATACCAATATCATGACGGTATGGCTCCTCGGAAAAGCGGTTGAAATCGGTGAAACCATCGACCCTGCAATTCTCCGCCACCTGATTGAGAAAATCCATCTCGGCTTTGACGAACTGCAGCAGTGGCGTGATATCAGCAACAACCTCAATATCCTGATTGATGAAGCGGGGGTTATCGAGCAGTTCGAAGGCTACATGGGCCTCAAGGAGCTGGACTGGAAACACTACCGTACCACTTACGGCAACATACACCGTATGGACAGGATCCTGAAAGCCGAGGGCGATTCCCCCGACTTCTACAAGGTTGCAAAACAGCCTGACGTACTGATGACCTTCTACACCCTCTCTCCGGGTGAGGTAGCCGAACTGCTCGGAAAGATCGGTTACCGGCTGCCGGACTCCTTTACGCTGGTCAGAAACAACTACGCCTACTATGAGCCCAGAACAAGTCATGGCTCCACACTGAGCAAGGTTGTCCACAGCATTATCTCCAGCTACCTTGAGGATGGCCATGAGATGGCATGGAAATGGTTTGCCGAAGCCCTGAAGAGCGATATTGAGGATACCCAGGGCGGCACGACCCAGGAGGGTATTCACTGTGGCGTCATGGCAGGAACACTCGATACCGTGACCCGTTACTTTGCCGGTATCTCCTTCTACAACGAGAAGCTCAATGTTCATCCCAACCTGCCTGACCAGTGGAAAAAACTGACCCTGAATGTCTGTTTCCGCAGTAACAGTTATACTATCGCCATTTCAAGAAACAATGTCGAAGTAACCCTGATCGACGCAGCTGAGAGTACAATTCCGGCCTGCATTGCAGGAGAGCATATCACCCTGAAAAAAGGAGTTGCCTACCACTCGGCGAAATGATAACCTTACGGGGGGCGGAAGCACCGCTCCCCGTAATTGTTTTTTTTGCCTCTGAAAAAGCCTTATTTTCTTTTTTTGATTCGTTTCATAATCGACGACATACTGCCTGACCCCTTATGCGCCTCTCCAATTTTCGATATACCCTGCCTAAAACAAAAATAGCCGATCAACCGACCGAGCCCAGAGACAAGTGCAGGCTGATGGTATTGAACCGCAGAAAAAAGGATATTGATCATAAGATGTTCGACGATATCGTATCCTATTTCAAAAAAGGCGACCTGCTGATTCTGAACAACAGCAGGGTATTTCCGGCAAAAATATTCGGACAGAAGGAGAAAACCGATGCCAAGATCGAAGTCTTTCTGCTCAGGGTACTTAACAAGGAGGCCGGACTCTGGGACGTACTCGTTGATCCGGCAAGAAAGGTAAGGGTAGGGAACAAAATCTATTTCGAGGAGGATGTCGTAGCCGAGGTTGTTGACAACACCACCTCCAGGGGAAGAACCATACGGTTTCTCAATCCGGAAATTGATGTATTCAGCCTTGTTGAACGGATCGGCAACATCCCCCTGCCGCCCTACTTCACCCGTCCACCGGTTGAATCGGACAAGGAGAACTATCAGACCGTCTATGCAAGCCAGACAGGAGCCGTTGTAGCACCGATGGCCGGGCTCCATTTCACCATGCCCCTCCTGCAGAAAATCCAGAAAATCGGCGTTAAAATCCTGCCCATCACCCTCCACCCGAGCCTGAGCACCTTCAACGCCATCGAGGTCGAGGATGTATCGAAACACAAGATGGATTCGGAATATTTCAATATTCCCTACCAGACGGCAATGGAGATCAATGAGACCAAGGTCAACAAAACCGGCCGGATCATTGCTGTAGGAACCACAACCTGCCGTGTGCTCGAAGCCAATGCCACGGTTGACGGAAAGATAAAATTCGGCAGAGGATGGACCGACAAATTCATCTACCCGCCCTACCAGTTCAAGGTAACCGATGCGCTCCTTACCAATTTTCAGCAGCCGGAAACAACGCTGCTTATGGCCGTCAGTGCCTTTGCAGAACACCGGTTGCTGATGGAGGCCTATAAAACAGCACTGAAGGGTGATTATCAATTTCTGGCATATGGAGATGCCATGTTCATCCATTAACCGGAAGCACTTCCCTCTTTATCATGAACTCCTTTGCCATTATTGCCGCCAGCGGTATAGGAAAACGAATGCAGCTCAAGGAGGGGCAGAGCAAGCAGCTGCTTTCGATCGGAGGCTATCCGGTTATTCATCATACCATTCGAGCCTTTCAGCAAGCCAAATCCGTCACGGCAATCTATATTGCCACAAAAGAGGAGAACATCCCTACACTTGAAGAGATGGCCGCCACATCAGGATTCACCAAACTGAAAGCGGTGATTGAGGGTGGAAAGGAGCGGCAGGATTCGGTCTACAACTGTATCAAGGCGATTGAAGGTCAAATGCGCACCTCCGGCACTGCTCCGGATACCATTCTGGTTCATGACGGGGCACGGCCGTTCATACAGCCGGAAGAGATCGATGAAATTGCCCGGCACTCCATGCAGTATGGCGCCTGTGTACCGGCAAACCGCCCCAAGGATACCATCAAGTATATCGGAACCGATCCGGAGTTTTTCGGTGCAACGCTTGAGCGCAGCAGGCTGCTCCAGGTGCAGACCCCCCAGGGATTCCACTCATCACTGCTCGTTCAGGCGCATGAGCAGGCGCTGCTTGAAGGGTGGTATGCAACGGATGATGCCGCACTGGTTGAGCGGTTTTTTCCCGAACAGCCCGTCAAAATTTTCGAGACCGGATATCACAACATCAAGATTACAACTCCCGAAGATATCCCGGTTGCCGAAGCGATTTACAGCCAGATTACAAGCGGCAGATAACAACAGGAAAAAGAACAAATAAAGCACACAGTGCTTGTTTATTGATTACTGCTATTGTATATTTTCAGCCCGGAAAATGGTGAGGTAGCTCAGTTGGTTAGAGCACAGGATTCATAACCCTGAGGTCGAGGGTTCAACTCCCTCTCTCACCACCAAGGTAAAGCGGGTGTAACTCAGTTGGTAGAGTGTTTGCTTCCCAAGCAAAATGTCGCGAGTTCGAATCTCGTCACCCGCTCATCTACCGGAACAACTCTTATTCCCCCTCTCATGACACCATCTTCCATTTTTCAGGGACCTGTCACCATTGAAGAGATTAACTCCACCCAGATCATTGATGGCCAGATGGCCCGTCATCTCGGCATAGAAATGACCGAAATCGGCATGGACTTCATGACCGCCAGAATGCCCGTTGACCACCGCACCATCCAGCGTATCGGTATTCTGCACGGAGGCGCATCCCTTGCCCTGGCTGAAACTGTTGGAAGCATTGCAGCATCCTACGCTGTTGACCGCGAGCAGTTCTACATTGTCGGCCAGGAGATCAATGCCAACCATATCCGTCCGGTCAAAAGCGGCTTTGTCCATGCCAGAGCAACCCCCCTCCATCTCGGCAGAAGCTCGCAGGTCTGGGATATCAGAATAAAGAGTGATGAGGGTAAACTGGTTTGTGTAAGCCGCTTTACCGTTGCTGTTCTGAAAAAAGCACCCACTGCCTGAATCCCGGAGATTGTCGTCTCACCCCCAAACCCCACAGGGCAATGAAATAGCGCTGCCACAGTGATGTTTTTTGGGGTCTGCGGTCAGTTTTATTGAAAAGTTTTCATACCTTGTACCTTTCGTAGTAAAAGTTTTTTACACACCTATTGCAGATTACAGGGTATGCAGACCATACAATCAGATACTGTCGTCTCTCCGCTTCAACCCGCCTCAGATATCTCAGAGGAAGTTCTTCATCAGCTTGCCGCACAGCAGAAATCACGCAAAAAGTGGCTTCTTGTCCAGCCGATAAGCAACACCAGCATGATGGTGGATTCAGGATCGGTGAGCATGCCCTTGAACCTGATCATGGTTGCCACCCTTGTCGGCAAGCTCTTTGATGTCACCTTTATTGATGAGCGGCTCGGCAATAGCGTCCCTGAAGATCTTTCGGGGTTCGATGTTGTTGCCATTACTTCACGCACCCTGAACGCCACCAAGGCCTACCGGATCGGTGACGCCGCACTGCGTCAGGGCAAGACAGTTATCCTTGGAGGGGTTCATCCCACCATGCTGCATGATGAGGCTGCTGCGCACTGCACCAGCGTGGTCTACGGCGAAATAGAGTCGATCTGGACGGAGCTGGCCACCGATGTGCTTACCGGCAAAATGAAACCCATCTACCGGGCCAGGGAGCTCAAGCCGATGGGCAGCATGATCCACCCGGATTTCAGTTACGCCCTCTCTTCCCCTTCGGCAAAAAAATACAGCTCCCTGATTCCCATTTTGGCAACAAAGGGGTGCCCGGTAGGATGCAACTTCTGCACCACGCCTACAATATACGGCAAGAACTACCGATACCGCGAGCTTGACCTGGTGCTTGACGAGATGCGCTATCACCAGCAACGGCTCAACAAGGAGAAGATCAACTTCTCTTTCATGGATGACAACATCAGCTTCCGCCCTCAGTACTTCATGACGCTGCTTGAAGAGATGGCAAAGCTCGGCGTGCACTGGAACGCCAACATCTCCATGAACTTTCTCGATAAACCGGAAGTTGCCGAACTGGCCGGACGCTCCGGCTGCGATTTGCTCAGCATCGGCTTTGAGTCGCTCAACCCCGAAACGCTGAAGAGCGTCCACAAGGGATCCAACCGGCTGGGCAACTATGAGACTGTGGTGAGCAATCTCCACAAGAACGGCATTGCCATCCAGGGCTACTTCATGTTCGGCTTTGACAACGATACCGAAGAGAGCTTCCAGCTCACCTACGACTTCATCATGAAAAACCGGATCGAGTTCCCGGTCTTCTCTCTGGTAACCCCCTTCCCCGGCACCCCCTATTTCGACGAGATGAAGCCCCGCATCCGCCACTTCGACTGGGACAAGTACGACACCTATCACTACATGTTCGAGCCGAACAAAATGTCGGGCGAAAAGCTGCTCTCAAACTTTGTCAAGCTCCAGAAAGAGGTCTACAAAGGCCGCTCCATCATGCAGCGCATGAAAGGCAAACCGCTCAACTGGGTCTGGTTTGTCAACTACATGATGCACCGCTTCACCAAAAAGCTCTCGACCGAATATTACTATTGATGGGTGTTGTTTTGGGGAAAAGGACGAAAGGGACAACAAGGACCGGAATATGTCAACAAAGATGTCGCATTATTTTAAAAAAAATCAATCAACTTTGTCCG
>NZ_MPJE01000107.1:0-10389 GCF_001975465.1 Chlorobium sp. KB01 | reverse complement strand
AAGGTCGAGAAAAGGAATATGTAAAGCTGCATTCACAGCAATTACGCCTCTTTTAATACATCGTAGCTCTGCTGCGAGGATTCTTTATTTTGTGCGATTTCTTTCAATGAATTAACCGGTTTATCAGGGATTAAAATTTACGGAAATACGATTATTACTGTTTTTAATACTCGTTATCAGCTATTTGTATTTTGATGGTTTCCTGTAGATAAAAACAACTGATTTTATTGATGAACGTAGTTTTACTGATGGCTTCTGGTATTGTGGGCAATGACGGTTAATAGTATGCAATCGGCTCATTTCTGCTTACGTTATTTTGTTAAGTGCAACTACAGACTTGAAACCTGATTGGGAAGAAGTCGTGACGGGGGCGGCACGATGACGTAAGGGAGTAATGAAGGGTACTCTACCTGATATTCTCCCGGTAGTAGCGGAGCAGGCTCTCCTGGTCGGCACCAAGGGCGTGTATGAGATGGATGGCGGCAAAGTTTATCTGGAGGGGGATGATGCCGTTTTGCTGAAACTTTCTGGATGATGTGGTCACCTCTGTTTCGAGGATATGGACGGGAGTGTGCGCTTCAATGCGCCGGACCATGTCGTAGTCCTCCATAATCAGCATCTCCTCGTTGAAACCTCCGATCTCTTCAAAGAGGCTTCGCTCGATAAAGAGTGACTGGTCTCCGCCACGGCAGACCGGCAGTGGAAACTGTGTGAACCACCCGAAGAGGTTCATCAGCGGATGTTCATCGTCAAACCGCATTCTGAAGCAGCCTGCGCGTTTGCCTTCACTGATCGCAATGCGGATATCGTCAAGGAATGTTGAGGGCGGGATGGTATCGGCATGCAGAAAATAGAGGATTGAACCTGTGGCATGCCGGGCACCGGTGTTCATCTGCACAGCGCGCCCTTTTGTACTTCTGCACACCCTTACCGGAAATCCTGCAAGAATTTCGGGGGTCCGGTCACTGCTTGCATCACTGAGAATAATTTCAATATCCTGAGCCTCCCTGACAAGACGCAGAAGTCCCTTCATGGAGTCAGCGATCCCGGCCTCTTCGTTAAAGGTCGGGATGATTATACTTATGGGCACGGGGGCCATAAGCTGCTGTTTTTCAGATCCTCCAGCGTATCAATGTCCGACAGTTCCCTGAGCTGCTTGAAGCTGATGTTGAGTCGCAGCAGAATGTCTACACTCTCCTGAAGCACATCCGGAATGCTCCACTCCCGTTCCAAAAAGAGTTCCGGTATTGCTTTTTTCATTCCGATCAGGTAAAAGCCGCCATCCCTGGCCGGGCCGATAACGGTTTCTGAGTGTTCAAGCGCGGAAAATGCCTCTTCGATAATTTCAGCGCTCATTTCATGGCAGTCCGTGCCAATGAGTACAATACGGCGGGCACCTGTTTTAAACCCTGAGCTGAGAGCGTGATGCATCCGCTCCCCAAGATCCTTGCCCTGTTGAAGTCGGGCGGTTGTCTCTTTGGTGAGAAGCAGGTCTTCAGCCGGAATAAAATTTGAAAACCAGATCTCTTTTTTTGCGTTCACCGGCATGGTGACTCTGGCGGTCTGGCTTCTGAGTGATTCATAAATTTCAAGGGCTTTTTCATCACCGATGGCGGCTGACAGCCGTGTCTTGACCTTGCCTGCAACCGGGTTGCGTGAAAAGATGATCAGTAATTTATTTGCATGCATCGGTCGGCCTTTATGCGGTTACAGGTTTTTCAACCATTGAATTATACAAGGGATCCCTGACAGCTTGACCCCGCACCTGCGCTGCAACCGTAACAGTGCTGCCCGAGGGTTATGGTGCGGTTCCGGAGTCGGGTCTCACTGAACTCGCTGATATGCTGCGGAGCCGGTTTTCTGGTCGGCAGATGAAGCATCTGGTTGAAATCACAATCGTAAAGCGTTCCGTCCCAACCAACGGAAACGGTGGTTCTGCACATCATCTTTTCCACTGCAAGAGGATTGTAACTTTTTTCGAGCAGAGTCATATACCTGCAATACTCACCGCTTTCAAGCAGGTCGTTAAGAAAACGGCTGACCGGCATATTGGTGATGGTGAAGAGATGGCTGAACACAATACCGAACTTGTCGGCAAGATGCTTGCGGTACTCCTCTTCAAGCGCGGCCTGGTCACCGGGGAGGGTGTGGCCGGACGGATTATAGACAAGATTGAGTTCAAGGCCGCTTTTTTCGATTCCGTAGCCGAGCGTATTGAGCAGCTTGAGCGCGGCTATGGATCGGTCGAAAACACCGGTACCTCTTATCTTGTCCACGGTTTCACGTGTATAGCAGGGGAGTGAGGCGATGATGTTTACCCGCTGCTCCCGGAGGAATTCCGGCAGAGTGAGGCAGCTTTCGCCGGATGTAAAAAGCGTAAGGTTTGAGCGAACAAGGAGCTTCCCCTCAGGCAGGCAGGCTCTGATCTGCTCAATGAACCAGCGGAATTCCGGATTCATTTCCGGCGCACCACCGGTAATATCAACGGTTGTAATACTGCTGCCCTTCAGGGCTTCAAGGCAGTGCACCATGGTGCTGCGAGTCATCATCTCCCGCCGATCAGGCCCGGCATCGACGTGGCAGTGGCGGCAGAGGAGGTTGCAGGTGTAGCCGGTATTGATCTGCAGCACCTCAATTTCAGCCGGACGAAGCGGGGAGGTTCCTGACTGCGCAACTCTTTTGGCAAAAGGAGGAATACCGCACTCGGTCTCTTCGAGCAGTTTTACCTGTTGCGCCGCCGGGGTGGATACACCCTGACGGTGACGGGGTGAGGGTGAATTGGCCATAACCATCTCCAATCAGCCACCAAGCTTGCTGAGAAGCTTTTCTGCGACCTGCTTTCCACTCAGTGCAGCGCCCTCCATGGAGGCGAGGTATCGCTGATAGGTGTAATCACCGGCAAGAAAGAAATTTTTTATCGGAGTGATCTGATCCGGGCGGTACTGATCGACATCGGGCACCGCCTTGTATACCGATTGTGGAATTTTGACAAGGGTTGATTTAAGCAGTTTTGCGTCACGGGATTTCGGGAAGCGGTCGTGAATATCTTGCATAACCATGCTGATGATGACCTCGCCCGGCATATCCATCAGTTGGTGAGCCGGAGCGAGCACAAGGCTCATCACGCTGCCGCCGTTTGCAGTGCCCGTGCCCTTCTGGAAATCTTCGGGGCAGGTGAGCGAGACGTCGGCAAAGGTGGCAAAGGTGGTGCCCTGCGAAAACATCAGATTATCGGTATCGGTAATCTTGCGGTCAAACCAGAGCTGGCAGTTTGCTACCGGGCTCCCCTCAAACTGGTGCAGATTGCGGAAGTATTTGTGGGCGAGCCACTCAACCGGCAGAACGGTTTTGATATTATGTACCGGCAGCGCAGAAATATAGGCATCTGCTGTTATGGTATGGCCGTCGCGAAGCACAGCGTGCCTGATACTCTCATCACTGTTGAGCTCGAAGCGTCCCAGTTTTGCATCAACAAAAATCCGCCCCCCCTTGCTCTGTATATACTGCCGCATCGGTTCGATCATCGAATCACCGGGGTTTTTGCGGAAAAAACCGAACTTGGTAGCAGCGTAATCAGTGCCGAAATATTTGAATATGGTAATCATCGGCCGGGCGCTGATAACGTTCGGTTCAATGAAATTCATCGCCAGCGCAATGGCTCGCCACAGCTTTTGCAGTGAGTGTTCAGAAGCGCCTCTCAAACGGTGCCACTCCGAGTAGGTCATGTGATCCTGGCTGCGGAAATACTCCTCATTGCCGGCAAGGGCAGGGTAGAGCCCCTTGATGAGGGATACTTTATCCCACATGGTGAGAAAGTCCGCCTGCAAGCCTCCGACAACCTCAGCCCAGGGGCTTGGAAGGTTGGCTTTTTTGAAAAAGGATTGTTTCCCGTCACTTTCGGCATAGATAAGAGCGTGCTCTTTCCACTGGTAGTTGTTTTCAGCACCTACCCGTTTGAGATAGTGCTGGAGCTGTGAGTATCCACCAAAAACGATATGCAGTCCCGACTCTACGGAATCCCCGTCGCTATCCTTCCAGACTGAGACCTTTCCTCCGAGCACTTTACGTTTTTCATAAATCTCTACCGAGTGCCCCTTGTCGACGAGCTCTATCGCTGCACTGAGCCCTGCAACCCCGGCTCCGAAAATTGCTATTTTCACCGATTAGCTATGATTTTTATTGGAAAGGTACGTGGATTGCCTGATTCAGGCCGGGTAATATACGTAAAGATCGACCGATAACGAAAAGCGGTCCATACAGGTATTTGACAGCGGGAATGTATGGTGTCACCCTTTCAGGGCTCTGAGTGCCTTGTCAATTTCTGATAGTATTCTCATTCCGAGCCGGAATGATTCACTGACGACAAAGCGCAGATCCTGATTTGCCGGGTGGCGCGGAACAGGCGGAAATCCTCTTTTTTCTACAGGCTTTCCTTGTATCGCACTGGTATCAACTTTGTTGATCTCTCTTTCAGCCATGGAATAAAGCAATAACTGATAACAGGTTTGAAAAAACCACCTCTTCCTGTGGACTCTTGGGGTGATTTCAATAAATTGCAAAAACCACCAAAAGAAAACAACCTGCAACTGTCGTCCATCGCATAAGTAGTTCTGTAATCGGGGTTAGTCCTAAATAATTTAAGATTTTCGGTGAAAAGGTTGTGAATATTAAAGAAAATGGTTGTTTATTTCTTACAATTGTGTAATTTTCACTAAATTTGATAAAACAAAAACCGCTTATGTCCGGACATCTTGATCTGATTGATCTGAAAATCATCGAGTCTCTTGGTGAAAATGGCAGGGTTCGGTTGAGTGAGCTTGCTGAAGTGGTGGGCCTTTCCATACCATCAGTCAGCGAGAGGCTCGACAAGCTGCAGAAGAACGGCATCATCAAAGGTTTTAGCATGGAGGTTGATGAGCGGCAGCTCGGTTTTGACATTCATGCGTTTGTACGGGTAAGGATTGATTCATCCAAGCACTATAAATCATTTATGGAGCATGTGATGAAGGAAGATGAGATTATGGAGTGTTTCTCCGTTACCGGTGAAGGGTCGCATATTCTGAAGGTTATGACCCACAACACCGCATCGCTTGAGCAGTTTCTTTCGAGAATACAGAGCTGGCCGGGAGTTCTCGGCACCAACACCAGTTTTGTGCTCTCCCAGCTCAAGAAGAACAAAAAAATAAGTGCGGAGATTGTCCGCAGCAATCTTCAGGATCGTCAGGTTCTGATCACCTTTGATGAGAAGAAATCAAGAAGATCATAAGGCATTTTTTCGTTTTTTCAGTAACAGGCAGTATCCAGCAAATCAACAAGGAGGTTCTCTTGAGCAGTGAAAGTAAAATTCCGGTATCCACTTACTTTGGTGCGATGACCTTTGATCAGAAAGCCATGCGTGCAAGGCTTCCAAAAGAGGTATTCACGGCATTGCAGGGCACCATCAAGGCAGGTAAAAAAATAACTGAAGAGATTGCCGGTGTTGTGGCACACGGCATGAAAGAGTGGGCGATGGAGAAAGGTGCCACTCATTACACACACTGGTTTCAGCCGATGACCGGCTCCACGGCTGAAAAGCATGACGCTTTTCTGTCGATTGACCGTGACGGCACACCGATCGAGCGTTTTTCCGGCGAACAGTTGATCCAGGGTGAACCTGATGCATCAAGTTTCCCTTCCGGCGGTATGCGCACCACCTTTGAAGCCCGTGGCTATACCGCATGGGATCCTTCAAGTCCCGCATTTCTCATGAAGGGCGGCAAAGATCTTACCCTTTGTATTCCGACCGTCTTCATCTCCTACAACGGCGAAGCGCTTGATGCCAAAACCCCGCTTCTTCGTTCGATGGATGCCGTCAGCAAATCTTCCATCAGGCTTCTTGAAACCCTTGGAGTCAGCGGCGTTTCACGTGTCAAAACCTTTGCAGGTTGCGAACAGGAGTACTTCCTGATCGACCGGAAATACTATACCGAGCGTCCTGACCTTGTCATGTGCGGCCGTACCCTGCTGGGCGCCCTTCCTCCGAAAGGCCAGCAGCTTGAGGATCACTATTTCGGATCGATTCCTGACCGTGTGCTTGAGTTCATGCAGGATGTCGAGCACGAGCTCTATCTGCTCGGAATTCCGGCCAAAACCCGTCACAACGAGGTTGCTCCCCATCAGTTCGAGATTGCCCCGATTTTTGAAGAGGCCAATATTGCAGTCGATCACAACCTGCTGGTCATGGAGGTGATGAGAAAGATTGCCGAAAAGAAAGGCTTCGCCCTTCTTCTGGCCGAAAAGCCATTTGCAGGCATCAACGGTTCAGGCAAGCACAACAACTGGTCAATCGGCACTGATACCGGCATCAACCTGCTTGATCCGGGTGATACTCCTGAAAAGAACATTCAGTTCCTTGTTTTCCTTGTAGCCGTTCTTGGCGGTATCTACAAGAGAGCCGACGTTCTGAGAATGTCCATTGCGAGCATGGGCAACGACCATCGTCTTGGAGCCAACGAAGCGCCTCCGGCTGTGGTTACCGTTTTCCTTGGCGAGCTGCTTGAGCGAGTGCTTGACGCAATTGAGAGCGGCAAGGTAGACCTTAAAACCCAGAAGCAGGTGCTCAACCTCGGTCTGGCACAGGTGCCTGAGGTCAACAAGGACTATACCGACCGTAACCGTACCTCTCCGTTCGCCTTTACCGGCAACAAGTTCGAGTTCCGGGCTGTCGGCTCTTCGCAGGCCGCTTCTGTACCGAACATGGTGCTCAACACCCTTATGGCCGAATCGGTTGATCAGATGGCCGATGCGATTCTTGCCAAAATCAAGGCAGGAAAAGAGCGGGATACAGCAATTCTTGAGACCCTTCGCGAGCAGATCACCGCAACCAAGGCGATCCGTTACCAGGGAGATAACTACAGCGAGGCCCTTCAGCAGTATGCCAGGGATAACGGTCTGCCCAACCTGAAAAACACCCCGCAGTCACTCAGGGTGCTCCTCAAGAAGGATATTCAGGATCTCTTTATCAAGTACGGTGTTCTGACTGCCGAAGAGACCAATTCACGTCTCCACATCCGTCTTGAGCGCTATGTCAAGGGTATCGATATCGAAGCCCGTACGCTCCAGCTTATGCTGAAAACCTTTGTTATTCCTGATGTTTCCGAATATCAGGGTGATATCGGCAGCTCCTTCAACAACCTGCTTGCCGCCGCAGAGGCTATCGGTCTTTCCGACAAGGCAATCAAGAGCCAGGCTGATCATCTTAAAAAGCTGGCCGAAAACCTCTCGACCCTGATCGATCTGACCGGTGAGTTTGACGAGGTGGTTGAAAAGCTTGAGACGCTTGACAGCGAGTTCGACAAGGCTGATTACTGTGCCGACGTCCTGCTCCCCTTCATGGTCAAGGTACGTGAAGTCTCCGACCGGCTTGAGTTGATGGTTGACCGCAGCCGCTGGCAGCTTCCGACCTACTCGGAAATGCTCTTCGAGCACTGAGCCCAATCAGCATGAACAAACAAAAAAGGTCCGCACATGCGGGCCTTTTTTGTTTGTCTTATTCTCCGATGATTTTGATGAGCACCCGCTTTTTTCTCTTGCCGTCAAACTCGCCGTAGAAGATCTGCTCCCAGGTGCCGAAATGGAGCCTCCCTTTTGTGACGGCAACCACAACCTCCCGCCCCATGATCTGGCGCTTGTGATGGGCATCACCGTTATCCTCCCCGGTTCGGTTATGCTGATAGCGGCCAAGCGGTTCGTGCGGAGCAAGCTCCTCAAGCCAGCGCTTGTAGTCCTCATGCAATCCCGATTCGTCATCGTTGATAAAGACTGAGGCGGTTATATGCATTGCATTCACCAGGCAGAGCCCCTCCTGGATGCCGCTCTCCAGAAGCGCACGCTCAACGTCGCCGGTGATGTTGACAAAATCCATTCGTGCCGGTATCTGCAAAAAGAGTTCCTTGTGGTACGATTTCATGGGGTTGAAAACTGGTTAACGTTATGGGCCCTTGCTGCAAGCATTCTCTGCCGCAAGTTACGATTTTGAGATGAAGATGCCGCGCTCTTCGGGATCGGCCCTGTCTGGCCAACGTTTTATCGGCCACTTGTTTGCCGGTTTCTGAATTGCTCATTATATTGAGTAAATTCACTCAACGTACTGAGTAAAATATTATGATCATTGAGAGATCGCAAAAAGCAGTGCTGGCGAAGCGGATTGAATCAGAGCCACGTCGATTCATTCAGGTGCTGCACGGCCCCCGTCAGGTGGGTAAAACCACACTTGCCCGGCAGTTTATGCAGGCAACTTCGCTTCCTGTTCATTTTGCTTCAGCGGATCTTGTTGCTGCCGGTCAATCCAGTTGGATCACACAGCAATGGGAGACGGCACGTCTTAAACTCTCTCACTCCGGAAAGCAGGAGGCTCTGCTTGTTATTGACGAGATTCAGAAAATCAGTAACTGGAGTGAAGCTGTAAAGCGAGAGTGGGATGCCGATACGGCAAATAATATCTCGCTCAAGGTGATTCTTTTGGGCTCTTCCAGATTGTTACTCCAGCAGGGGCTTACAGAATCACTCGCCGGGCGGTTTGAAACAGTTTATATCGGTCACTGGTCTTTCGGGGAGATGAAAAAAGCGTTCGATTTTACACCCGAACAATATGTCTGGTTTGGTGGATATCCCGGAGCGGCAGCTCTCATAGCGGATGAATCACGCTGGTCAAGGTATGTTGCAGAATCGCTGATTGAAACAAGCATTTCAAAAGATATTCTTATGCTTACCCGTGTAGACAAACCAGCCCTTATGAAGCGGTTGTTTGAACTGGGATGCAGCTATTCCGGGCAGATTCTCTCCTACACCAAAATGCTTGGCCAGTTACAGGATGCCGGAAATACTACAACACTCTCTCACTATCTTCGGCTGCTTGATACCGCAGGGCTGTTGGGTGGGCTGGAAAAGTACAGCCCGGAATCACTGCGGCAAAAATCTTCAAGTCCGAAATTCCAGGTTCATAACACTGCGCTTGTCAGTGCACAGCAGCAGCTCTCCTTTGATACAGTTTCTACAAACCCGGCAATGTGGGGAAGATGGGTAGAGTCTGCAATAGGAGCCCATCTCCTGAATCACACCAGCAGTGATGCACTTAACCTTTTTTATTGGCGTCAGGGGAATCATGAGGTGGATTTTGTTCTGGTGCACTCCGGAAAAGTTATCGGAGTGGAGATAAAAAGTGGCCATACACAACGGGCATCAGGCATGGAAGCGTTCCGACGTCAATACAATCCGGACAAGGTGCTTCTCGTTGGAAACTCGGGTATTCCATGGCAGGAGTTCCTTCAGATTGATCCCCGTGAACTCTTTGCCTGAGCAGTATGTCGCCCAAGGGCTGGATAGTTGGAATGAGGCGGAATTTTTTACTCTTTTTGAGAGATGATTGCACGCAATAGCTCCTCTCCGACCGGTTCTTTTGTCAGTAATGGGACAACCGCGTATCGGCGGGCATGCTGATGGGCTACGGCATCGATCTCAACCAGTTCATTCTCTGCCCGTTCTCTCAAAAGAGGGGAGTGTGTGACTGCTGCGGCCAGACTGTTGTTGATGATCCATGCCCAGGGTTCGATTGAGGCCCTCCGCAACTCCTCGTGCAGACCGGCGGCTTCAAGTACGGGTGTGGTTTCCGCCAGGGTTACAATCAGAACCTTTGTCTGTTCGGGGTCCTGCAACACCGTCAGGGGTGTGCTGCTCTGCCCGGCGCTGCGGCTGCCTGCCTGACGGGTAAACTCCCGGTGATAGGCTCCCGTTGCATCGAGTAGCAGCAGTGTATGGCCGGTCGGAGCCGTGTCCATCACCACAAATTTATTGCCGGATTCACCGATGATACGCGAGAAGGCCTTGAAGGCGGCAATCTCGGTTGTGCAGGCTCCGGAAAGCTGCTCCTCGATGGTGTTGATCACGCTTTCGGGGAGCAGGCCCCGAACCGGCCCGATGATGCGTTCACGGTACTCCGCTGCCGATGCCTGCGGATCTATTTCAAGCGCATAAAGATTGGTAATCGTTGTGATTGGGGTGATCCGGTTGCCGATGGAAATGCCGAACACCTGCCCGACGTTCGAAGCGGGGAGGATGTTCAAGAAATTTCATGCAGGCACCTCTATTAATTATCGTAAGCGGTTTGAAGATTTATGAACCACGAAACAGACGAAATTGCACGAAATTGTGTAGGGGCGATCCTGTGTGATCGCCCGTCAATGATGACATTTCTCTTCGTCCTTGTAGTCCCTGCTGTCCTTGCTCTCTTTTCGAGCACCGCCCAACGCAGCAAATCAAATTGCGCAACAGATTTACCCATTCTTGCTACCGTGCACCTCTATTAATTATCGTAAGCGGTTTGAAGATTTATGAACCACGAAACAGACGAAA